>NZ_JBEYEW010000013.1:141475-218962 GCF_040634095.1 Streptomyces sp. NPDC007205 | reverse complement strand
CGAGGGGCGGATGCGGCGGCGCTGCGGCGCTCACCACCGCGCCCGGCAGGTACGGGCGCGCCGGCGGAGCTTCGCTCCGGGGCGGCAGGCACGGACGCGGCGCGGGCACTCCGGGGCTCGGGGGACCCGGTGACCGGCCGGAGCCGGGTCGTGGTCTCCGCGGCGGTGACCGGTCGCAGCCGGGCGGTCGTCTCCGAGGAGGTCTCCGCCGGCCCTCCCGGCCGCCGGGGCGCCGGGCCGGGTACGTCACGGCCCGTGGGGGGCGGAGCGTCGGGGAACCGGGCCGAGGCGGGCGGGGGAGGCGGACTCGCGGGCTCAGTGACCTCGGGCACCACCGGACTGCGGCCGGGCGCACCGGCACGGCCCCCGGAGACCTCACCGGGCAGCCGCCCCTCACGCACGG
Source organism: Streptomyces sp. NPDC007205 (assembly GCF_040634095.1). NCBI lineage: Bacteria > Bacillati > Actinomycetota > Actinomycetes > Kitasatosporales > Streptomycetaceae > Streptomyces > Streptomyces sp. NPDC007205. The sequence continues at coordinate 218,559 of NZ_JBEYEW010000013.1, read as the reverse complement.
GCCGCCCGCCGGCCGGCCGATCATCCCGCTCGGGGCCACCGCCGGCGGGCCGGCCGTCGCGCACGGTACCGCCGGCGGAGGCCCGGTCGTCGACGCCGCCACCGGGGAGCGGGCCGTCCCCCGCCGGCCGCCCGGCAGCACCCGAACCGTGACGCGCGAACCCTGAGTCAGGCGTCCGGCCGTCAGGCGTCCGGCCGTCAGGCATGGGGCCGTCAGGCGTGGGGCCGCCTCCGGTGAGGGGCAAGCCGTCACGCGCGAGGTCTCCGGCAGCGGGCAGGCCGCCGCCGGCCGGTCGCCCGGCGAAGCCCGAGCCATTGCCCGCGGCGCCCGCGGCAGCGCCCCGGTCGCCCGGCACGCCACCGCCCGCAGACGTCCGCCCCACACGCGCAAAGTCCCCGGCAGCGGGCAGACCACCCCCCGCCGACCGCCCGCCGGCAGAAGGTCCGTCGACGCGCGGGGCACCCCCGGCGGGCGGGCGGGGGGCGCGGGGTGTGAAGACCGACGGCTCCTCGTCGGGGTCCTCGGGGGATGCCGTGTCGGGCATGCGGGCGGCAGCGGGGTGCGGCGGCGCCTGGGCGGGGACCGGCCGGTGCGCGGGCGTGCCCTGTGCGGGCGGCTCGGCGCCGGTGTCCGCCGGGCGGCCGGGCGGAGTCGACGGGCGCGGTGGGGTCGAGGGGCGTGGGGGGATGGGTGCGTGGCGCGCTTCCGTGCTCATGCACCCCCCGTTTCCTCGTGCCCGGGCCGCCCTCACGTACGCGGGCCGCTGCGCTGCTCGGCCGCGCCCGGTGCAGAAGCTCCGTTCCAGGCACGCATACCCGTACGGCCGGACCAGCATCCCGGTTCAGCGAAGCGGCCGGGTGGGTTCCGCCGTACGTGCGCGTCACTCTACGGGTTGTCCGGGGCAGAATCAGAACCAGTCCGGGGCGCCGGGGCATCTGCCCGGAACGTCCCCCTACCCTGCGGTAATCCCGTCTGGCAGGCTTCCGTCATGACTGCGCGCGCCGCCGACCGGGCCCGTTACGACCGGGCCACCGCCCATCTCGACGCCCCTCTCGCGATCGTGGACCTGGACGCCTTCGACGCCAACGCGGCCGATCTCGTCCGCCGGGCTGCCGGCAAGCCGGTCCGGGTCGCCAGCAAGTCCGTGCGCTGCCGTGCCCTGCTGGAGCGTGTCCTGGCCAGGGACGGCTTCCATGGGATCATGTCGTTCACGCTGGCCGAGTCGCTGTGGCTCGCGCGCTCCGGGTTCGACGACGTCCTGCTGGCCTATCCGTCCGCCGACCGGGCCGGCTTCGCGGAGCTGGCCGCCGATCCCAAGCTCGCCGGTGCGGTGACCGTGATGGTGGACGATCCGGCGCACCTCGATCTCATCAACGCCGCCCGTGACGGGGGGCGTGAAGTGGTGCGCGTCTGCCTGGAGTTGGACACCTCGCTCAAGCTGCTGGGCGGCCGTATCCGGGTCGGGGCGCGGCGCTCTCCGCTGCGCTCCCCCGCCCAACTCGCCGAGCTGGCCCGCTCGGTGGCCCGGCGGCCGGGCTTCCGGCTGGTGGGGATCATGGCGTACGAGGGGCATGTCGCCGGGGTCGGGGACGCGGTGGCCGGGCGGCCGCTGCGGTCCCGGGCGATCCGGCTGATGCAGGCCGCCGCCCGCCGCGAGCTGGCCGAGCGGCGGGGGGCGGTCGTACGTGCCGTGCGGGCCGTCGTCCCCGGCCTGGAGTTCGTCAACGGCGGCGGCACGGGCAGTGTGCAGCACACCGCCGCCGAGGACGCCGTGACCGAGATAGCGGCCGGTTCGGGGCTGTATGTGCCGCGGCTCTTCGACAACTACACGTCGTTCACGGGCCGTCCGGCGGCCCTTTTCGCCCAGCCCGTCGTACGGCGGCCCGGGGTCGGGGTCGTCACCGTGCTGGGCGGTGGCTATCCGGCCTCCGGCGCCGCGGGCCCCGACCGGCTTCCGGTGCCGTACCTGCCGGAAGGTCTGGCGTACGACCCCCAGGAAGGCCCCGGCGAGGTGCAGACCCCGCTGCTCGGCTCGCCCGCCGACGACCTCCTCATCGGCGACAAGGTGTGGTTCCGGCACGCGAAGGCGGGCGAGCTGTGCGAGCGGTTCGACGCCCTCCATCTGATCGAGGGGGGCACGGTCACCGCGACCGTGCCCACCTACCGGGGTGAGGGTCACACCTTCCTGTGACGCCTCCTACACGGGCGTGACGTACGCTCCCGCGATGCCGCCGTCCACCAGGAAGTCGGTGGCGTTGACGAAGGAGGAGTCGTCGCTGGCCAGGAAGGCGACGGCGGCGGCGATCTCCTCCGCCTCGGCGAACCGCCCGACCGGGATGTGGACGAGCCGGCGCGCGGCCCGCTCCGGGTCCTTGGCGAACAGCTCCTGCAGGAGCGGGGTGTTGACCGGCCCGGGGCAGAGGGCGTTGACCCGGATGCCCTCCCGGGCGAACTGCACGCCCAGCTCGCGGGACATGGCCAGCACGCCCCCCTTGGAGGCGGTGTAAGAGATCTGTGACGTCGCCGCGCCCATCCGGGCCACGAAGGACGCGGTGTTGATGATGGACCCCCTGCCCTGGCGGCGCATGTACGGGATGGCTGCCTTGCAGCACAGGTAGACGGAGGTGAGGTTGACCTCCTGGACCCGCTTCCAGGCCTCCAGGCCGGTCTCCAGGATGGAGTCGTCGTCGGGCGGGGAGATACCGGCGTTGTTGAAGGCGACGTCGACGCTGCCGTAGGTGTCGTACGCCGTCTTGAAGAGCGCCTCGACCTGCTCGGGGTCGGTGACGTCGACCTTGACGAAGAGTCCGCCGACCTCGTCGGCGACGGCCTTGCCGCGGACTTCGTCGACGTCCGCGCAGACGACGTGGGCGCCTTCGGAGGCGAGCCGGCGGGCGGTGGCGAGGCCGATGCCGCTGCCGGCTCCGGTCACGACGGCGGTACGGCCGACCAGGCGGCGGCAAACACTGTTGTCGGTCACTGTGCGGGGCCCTCCGTACTGGGGGAGACGTTGCTGATGAAGACGTTCTTGGTTTCGGTGAAGGCGGTCAGGGCGTCGGGGCCGAGTTCGCGGCCGAGGCCGGACTGTTTGAAGCCGCCGAACGGGGTCCAGTAGCGGACGCTGGAGTGTGAGTTGACGGACAGGTTGCCCGCGCGGACGGCCTGGGAGACGCGCAGGGCGCGGCCGAGGTCCCGGGTCCAGAGGGAGCCGGAGAGGCCGTAGGGGGTGTCGTTGGCGAGGCGGATCGCGTCCTCCTCGTCGGTGAAGGGGAGGAGGACGGCGACGGGCCCGAAGATCTCCTCGCGGGCCGCCCGGCTGTCCGGCCGCTCCCCCGTCAGGACCGTCGGCGGGAACCAGAAGCCGGGGCCGTCGGGGGCGCTGCCGCGCAGGGCGGGGGCGTCCGCGGGGACGTACGACCGTACGCGGTCCAGCTGCTGACCGGAGATCAGCGGGCCCATCTGGGTCTTCTCGTCGGCCGGGTCGCCCACGACGACGGAGGCGAGGGCGTCGGCGAGGAAGTCCCGGGCCTCCTCCAGCACCGTCTCCTGGACGAGGATGCGGGTGCGGGCGCAGCAGTCCTGGCCGGAGTTGTCCAGGAAGGAGAAGGGGTCGAGGGCGGTCTTGAGGTCGGCGTCGGCGAAGACGACGTTGGGGCTCTTGCCGCCGAGTTCGAGGGTGACCGGCTTGACCAGCCTGGCGCAGCGCTCCATGACCTCGCGGCCGGTGCGGGTGGAGCCGGTGAACACGATCTTGGCGATGTCCGGGTGGTCCACGAGCGCGCGTCCGGCGGTGTGGCCGTAGCCGGGCAGCACCTGGAAGACATGCTCGGGCAGGCCCGCCTCAAGGGCGAGTCCGGCCAGGCGGAGCGCGGTGAGCGGAGTGGTCTCGGCGGGCTTGAGGACGACCGCGTTGCCGGCCGCGAGCGCCGGGAAGGAGCCCCAGGCGGCGATCGGCATGGGGAAGTTCCAGGGCGCGATCACGCCGACGACACCGAGGGGTTCCTGGAAGGTGACGTTCCAGCCGCCGGGCACCGGGATCTGCTTGCCGAGGAGGCGTTCGGCGCCGCCGGCCGCGTACAGCAGCAGGTCGCGTGCGTTGCCGGCCTCCCAGCGGGCGTTGCCCACGGTGTGACCGGCCTCGCGGACCTCCAGCTGGGCGAGTTCCTCGAGGTGGGCGTCGACCACGTCCGCGAAACGGCGCAGCAGCCGGGCCCGGTCGGCGGGGGCCAGGGCGGCCCAGCCGGTCTGGGCGCGCGTGGCCCGTACGACGGCGGCGGCCACGTCCTCCTCGCTCGCGGCGGGAACGGTGGCGAGGACCTCTTCTGTCGCGGGGTTGAGGACGACGAGCTCGTGCGGGTCGGACACGTGGTGACCTTTCACAGGCGTTCGAAGGAGCGGCGCAGCTCCCAGTCGGTGACCGCGGCGTCGAAGGCGTCCAGTTCGACGCGCGCCATGTTGCGGTAGTGGGCCACGACCTCGTCGCCGAAGGCGGCCTTGGCCAGGGGGCTGTTCTCCCAGAGTTCGGCGGCCTCGCGGAGGGTGGTCGGGACGTGCTCGAAGCCGGCGGCGTAGGCGTTGCCCGGGCAGGGTTCGGGGAGTTCGAGTTTCTGCTCGATGCCGTACAGGCCGGCCGCGACCAGCCCCGCGACGGCGAGGTAGGGGTTGACGTCCCCGCCGGGGAGGCGGTTCTCGAAGCGCAGGGAGCGGCCGTGGCCGACCACTCGCAGGGCGCAGGTGCGGTTGTCGTGGCCCCAGGCGACGGCGGTGGGGGCGAAGGAGCCGGGCTGGAACCGCTTGTAGGAGTTGATGTTGGGCGCGTAGAGGAGCGAGAAGTCGCGCAGGGCGGCCAGCTGTCCGGCGAGGAAGTGCCGCATGACGTCGGACATTCCGTCGCCCTCCGCCATGGCGTTGTTGCCGTCGGCGTCGGCGAGCGAGAGATGGATGTGACAGGAGTTGCCCTCGCGCTCGTTGTACTTGGCCATGAAGGTGATCGAGACGCCCTCCTGGGCGGCGATCTCCTTGGCGCCGGTCTTGTACAGCGCGTGCTGGTCGCAGGTGACCAGGGCCTCGTCGTAGCGGAAGGCGATCTCGTGCTGGCCGGGGTTGCACTCGCCCTTGGCGGACTCGACGGTGAGGCCGGCGCCGGCCATGTCGTTGCGCAGGCGGCGCAGCAGGGGCTCGATGCGGCCGGTGCCGAGGATGGAGTAGTCGATGTTGTACTGGTTGGCGGGGGTGAGCCCCCGGTAGCCCGCGTCCCAGGCCTGTTCGTAGCTGTCCTTGAAGACGATGAACTCCAGCTCGGTGCCGGCCTGGGCGGTGTAGCCGAGCTCGGCGAGCCGCTCCAGCTGGCGGCGCAGGATCTGGCGGGGCGCGGCGACCACCGGGGAGCCGTCGTTCCAGGCGAGGTCCGCGACGAGCAGGGCGGTGCCGGGGTGCCAGGGGATGCGGCGCAGGGTGGCGAGGTCGGGCTGCATGGCGAAGTCGCCGTAGCCGCGGTCCCAGGAGGACATCGCGTATCCGTCGACGGTGTTCATCTCCGTGTCGACGGCGAGGAGGTAGTTGCAGCCCTCGGTGCCGTGGCGCAGTACCTCGTCGAGGAAGAAGCGGGCGGCGAACCGCTTGCCCTGGAGGCGCCCTTGCATATCGGGGAAGGCCAGGACGACAGTGTCGATCTCACCGCTCGCGACGAGGGCGTGCAGTTCCTCGACGCTGAGCGGGGGTGTGCGGTCTGCCACGGGAGAGCCTCCTTCGGCGCCTACGCGCTTTTTCGGGCGGGCCGGGAGCCATAAGGTATTGCTCAGAACCATTGCTTGGGAAGGGGGTACGGCGGATGTCGCAGGACATCGGCGTCGACGGGCTGGGCGACCGGCTCGCTCCGGTGCTTCGGCCGGTGCGGGCGGGCAACGGCTTCGAGGAGGCGCTGGAGCAGATCCTCCAGGTCGTGCGGCTCGGTCTGGTGCCGGGCGGGGAGCGGCTGCCGGCCGAACGGGAGCTGGCGGAGCGGCTCGGGATCAGCCGGGTGACGCTGCGCGAGGTGCTGAAGGTGCTCCAGGACCAGGGGCTGGTGGAGGCGCGGCGCGGACGCTATGGCGGAACGTTCGTGCTGCCGCGCACGGATGCCGGCGGCGAGGACGAGCTGCGGCGCCGGATCGCCGAGGTCGACGTCGAGGACGTGCTGCGGTTCCGCGAGGTCCTGGAGGTGGGGGCGGCCGGGCTGTGCGCGGCGCACGGACTGGCCCAGGAGCAGGCGGACCGGCTGCGCGAGGCACTGGACCGCACGCACGAGGCCCCGCTGGCGGACTACCGCCGGGCGGACACCCTGCTGCACCTGACACTGGCCGAGCTGTGCGGCTCCCCTTCCCTGACCGCGCAGTACGCGGCGGTCCGGGCCACCGTGAACGACCTGCTGGACTGCATCCCGCTGCTGGTGCGCAACCTGGAGCACTCGCAGCGCCAGCACACCGCGATCGTGGAGGCGGTGCTGGACGCGGACGCGGACGGCGCGCGCGAGATGATGCGCGAGCACTGCGCGGGCACGGCGGCACTGCTGCGGGGTTTCCTGACGTGACCCCGCTCTGCAAAGGTATCGATGGACACCTTTGGATGACTGGGAGGGCGGCGTGACCGGACGGCCGTTGATCGGTGTGAGCACATATCTGGAGACCGGTGCCCGTTGGGGTGTGTGGGAACTGGAGGCGGCCCTGCTGCCCGCCGCCTACCCGCGGCTGGTGCAGCGGGCGGGCGGGCTGGCCGCACTGCTGCCGCCGGACGCGCCCGAGCAGGCGGCGGCGACGGTGGCCCGGCTCGACGGGCTGGTGATCGCGGGCGGCCCGGACGTGGACCCGTCCCGGTACGGCGCCGAGCGCGGCCCCCGCACGGGCCCGCCCGCCCCGGCCCGCGACGCCTGGGAACTCGCCCTGATCGGGGCCGCCTTGGCCGCGGGGACGCCGCTGCTGGGCATCTGCCGGGGCATGCAGCTGCTGAACGTGGCGCTCGGCGGGACGCTGGTGCAGCACCTGGAGGGGCACGCGGAGATGGTCGGCGTGTTCGGCGGCCACCCGGTGAAGCCGGTGCCGGGCAGCCTGTACGCCGGGATCGTGCCGGAGGAGACGACCGTGCCCACCTACCACCACCAGGCCGTTGACCGGCTCGGCACGGGACTGGTGCCCTCTGCGTACGCGGCGGACGGCACGGTGGAGGCGGTCGAGCTGCCGGCGCAGGGGGGCTGGGTGCTCGGCGTGCAGTGGCATCCCGAGATGGGCGAGGACCTGCGCGTGATGCGGGCCCTGGTCGCTGCCGCGGGCTGAGCCGGGGCGGCCGCCGCAGCCGGGCCGACTCCCGCCCCGCCGCAGCAGCTCCCGCACGGTACGGCGCGGATCGACCTCGCCGCGCCGGGCGGGCCTGCGCCGCGCCGAGCGCCGGGTCTGCCCGTGCAGCAAGCGGTGACGCCGGCCCTGCTCAGGGCCGCTTCCTGTGCCGACGCCGGGCACCCGCCGCCCCGGGCCTGGTCACAGCCGCCTCCTCAGCCAGGTCAGGGCCGCCTCGCCCTGGGCGCGCTGGAAGGGGCGCAGGGTGGGCAGGCCCGGGGGCGGCGGATTCAGGGAGCTGCGCAGAAAGTAGCCCGTGAGGGCTGCCAGCGCGGCGGTCACGGCGTCCCGGTCGGCGTCCCGGCCCAGCGGGTGTGCGGCGAAGACCTCCTCCGGATCGGGGCCGCCCTGCGCCCGTACGCACGGCAGCATGACGAGCAGGTCGAACCAGGGCGCGGCACGCACGGCGTGCGGCCAGTCCACGAAGGCCACGCCCCCGTCGGCCGTGAGCAGCACGTTGTCCGCGCGCAGGTCGGCATGGACCAGGGTGTCCCCCGAGGCGCCCTCGGCCCAGCCGGCCTCCATCGCGGCGAGTTCGGGCAGATGGTCGGCGGTCCAGGCACCGAGCCGGTCGCGTACGTCACCGGCCTCGCCGTCGAGAAGCCGGCGCCAGCCCTTGAAGTCCTCGGCCAGGCTCTCGGCGACGGCCGGAACGTCGAGGGGGCACGGTGTGCCGGTGCGGGCGAGCACGGTCACGGCGTCGAGCACCCGGCGCAACTCCTCCTGCCGCCAGGGCACATGCGGCTGACGCCCCGCCACCTCCTCGAAGACCAGCGCCACCCAGGTGCCGTCGTCATACGTGCCGAGCAGCCGGGGCGCGGGTACGGCGGCCGGGAGCGCGGCGGCGGTGCGTGCCTCGCGGCGGTGCAGGTGGGGGCTGTGCGGATTGGCCTCGGCGCTCACCGCCTTGACGAAGCCGGTGCCGCCCGCCGCGGTGCGCAGCCGTGCGGCGACGCCGGGCGAGAAGCCGCCGTTCTGCGTGACGGCGTGCACGACCGGCGCCCCGAGCACCTCGCCGACGGCGTCACGGACGACGGACGGGAGGTTCTCCCAGGGGGCGCGGACGCCTGCGGCGGGCGGAGCGGTGAGGGGCATGTCGGCCATGGTGCCGGGCCGGTGAGCGGCGTGGCCAGCGGTTTTCTGGGGGCGCGCCATACGGGTCGCGGGCCGCTCCCGGGTGCGGGCCGTGGTGGGCTGGTCGCATGGTTCCCCGTATCCCTGGGGAGCTGCAGTGCCGTCGGCTTCAGGGCACCGCCGCCCGGCGCCAGCACCCCGTCAGCCCCGTGTCAGCGACAGCAACTCCCGTGCGGGCCCCGTCGGCCGATGCCCCGTCGGCCACACCGCTCGCAGTTCGCGGCGCAGGGAGACGCCTTCCACCGGGATGCTGACCAGGCGCCGCATCGACAGCTCCTCCCCCACCGCCAGCTCGCTGAGGACCGAGGGGCCCGCGCCGCTGACGGCCGACGCCTTGACCGCCGTGGTCGAGGACAGCTCGATCAGGGGACGGGCGAGGCCGCCGAGCGCCGCGTCCAGGACCTGACGGGTACCGGAGCCGCGCTCACGGAGGATCAGCGGGGTGGCCGCCAGCTCCTCCGCCGTCAGGGGACGCCTGCGGCGGGCCCAGGTGTGACCGGGCGCGGTGACGACGATCAGGCGGTCGTGGGCGATGACCGTGGAGTCCAGGCCCGTCGGTACCGTCAGCCCTTCCACGAAGCCGAGGTCCGCCTCACCGGACAGCAGCAGTTCCGCGACCTTCGCCGAGTTGCCGGCGAGGAGGGACACCGCCGTGTCGGGCCGCTGGGCGTGCAGCGCGAGGAGCCAGCCGGGCAGCAGGTACTCGGCGATGGTCATGCTCGCCGCGACCCTGAGGCGTGAGTCCCGCTGGTCGCGCAGCGCCCGCGCACCCGCGTCGAAGGCCGCCGCCGCCTCCACGACCCGACGGGCCCAGTCCGTCACCAGTGCGCCGGCGTCCGTGAGCCGGGAGCCGCGCGGCGAGCGGTCGACCAGGGCCACGCCCAGCTGCCGTTCCATGGAGCGGATCCGGCTGCTGGCGGCGGGCTGGGTGACCCCGACCTCGCGCGCCGCCGCCCCGAGGCTGCCCAGCCGCGCCACCGCCAGCAGCAGTTCCAGTGCGGCCAGGTCCGGCACCCGGTGGGCCAGTGATTCCGTGCGCTCCCGCTGCCCCTGCACCTCGCTCATAAGACCAGCTTATGCCCTCATAGGCGGGAACCTCCTGGTCAGGGGCGAGCGGCGGGGCGACCGTAGAGGTGTGGTCACCGTAGCCCAGCCTCTGTCCGTTCCCTCCGTCCCCCGCGCCGCCCGGGTCCGCCGTCTCGGCCCCAACTGGTACGCCTGCGTCATGGGCACCGCCATCCTCGGCTCGGCCGGCGTCGCGCTGCCCGCACACGAGGAAGGGCTGCGCGATGTCTTCGACGGAGCCTGGGCACTGTCCCTGATCCTGCTCGTGGCCCTGCTGGCGGCCCGTGCCCTGCACTGGACCCACCACCGCGACCAGGCCCGCGCCGATCTCCTCGACCCGGCCATGGCCCCCTTCTACGGCTGTCTGTCCATGGCCCTGCTGTCGGTCGGCGGCGGCGCCCTGACGGCCGGGCGGGACCTGCTCGGCACCGGCACGGCCGTCGCGCTGGACACCGCGCTGTTCACCGCCGGTACGGCGGTCGGGCTGACGGCTGCCGTGGCCGTGCCGTACCTGATGGCCGTACGGCATCGCGTCCAGCCCGCGCAGGCGACCCCGGTGTGGCTGTTGCCGCTGGTCGCGCCCATGGTGTCGGCCGCGCTCGGCCCGCTGCTGGTGCCGTATCTGCCACCGGGCCGGCCCCGCGAGACCCTGCTGCTGGCATGTTTCGCGCTGTTCGGGCTGAGCCTGTGCGCGACGCTGCTGATGCTGCCGCTGGTCTTCGCCCGGCTGGTCACCTCCGGCCCGCTGCCGCTCGCGCTCACCCCGACCCTGTTCCTGGTCCTGGGCCCGCTCGGGCAGTCCACCACCGCGGTCGACCGGATCGCGGACGCGGCTCCCGGGGTCGTACCGGCCCCGTACGACCGTGGCCTCGGTGTCTTCGCCGTGCTGTACGGGGTGCCGGTCATGGGGTTCGCGCTGCTGTGGCTGGCGCTGGCGACCGCGCACGTGGTGCGGGCCCGCCGGCAGGGCATGGGGTTCGCGATGACCTGGTGGGCGTTCACCTTCCCGGTGGGCACGTGTGTCACCGGTGCCGCGGTCCTCGCCCGGCGCACCGGCCTCGCGGTCTACGACGGGCTGGCGGTCGGGCTCTACGCCGTCCTCGCGGTCGCCTGGTCGGCGGCCGCCACCGGCACCGTACGCGGCCTGCTCAGCGGCGAGCTGCTCGCAGCGCCTCGGCCGGCACCCGCGGCGCCTCGGCCAGGGACGGGCCGTACCAGGTCAGGTGCCGGCCGCTGACCAGGGCGCAGGGCAGTCCGGGAAAGGCCTCCGGGCTGTCGTCGGCGGTGCAGCGGTAGGGCTCGTCGGGCAGGATCACCAGGTCCGGGGCCGCCGTGCGCAGCTCCTCCAGCGGCACACGGGCAGCGCTCGGAGTGGCCGGCGGGCAGATGGCCGGCACCGAGCCGGGCCTGGACGTCACCCGCGAAGGTGTCCCGGCCGTGGACCACCCAGGGCCGGCGCCAGTTCGGGGGCTGTGCGCGATATGCGGCTGCCGCCGCGTGCGCGCGACCAGCGACCACGGACCCGCGGACGCATGACGGCCCGTCCTGCGGAGCACCTAGCGCGACCGATCCTGCACAGCCTCGATATGTTCGGCCACCGCGACCACGATGACCCGCGTATCCGGCACCGTCGCCCGCCAGCGATGGCGGACGCCACCGGTCAGATAAAGAGTGTCGCCTCGGCCGAGGCGATACGCGCGTCCCTCGGCCTCTATCTCCACCGCACCGTCGGCGACGTACATCAGCTCGTCGTTGCGGTGCTGGAACTCGCGGCCGGCGTCATGGTCGCCGGTGAACTCGGAGGCGTGCAGCTGATGGTGGCCGCGCACCAGGGAGCGGGTGCGGGGCGCGAAGCCGTCCGGGTCGGCCGGGTCGGCGCGGACGACGTCCACGCTGGCCGCCGGGTCGGCGGCGGCGAGGAGTTCGACGGCCGTGGTGCGCAGGGCGTCGGCCAGTTTCTCCAGCGAGGTGCGGCTGGGGCGGGCCCGGTCGTTCTCGACCTGGCTGAGGAACGGCACCGACAGACCGGTGCGCTCGGCCACGACGGCGAGGGTCAGTTCCAGGGCCCGGCGGCGCCGCCGGACGGCCGCGCCCACCCGCACGGGCTGCTCTTTGTGGTCGCCCATCGCTCCGGCTCCCTCCCTCGCTCGTCGTGCCGCTGTCCGGGTGCCCGGGTCGGGGCAGACCCTCTCTGATGACTTCTCTGCACCCTACGCATGTTCGGCAAACCGTTTCACGCCCCTGTCACATCCCCGACATGCCGCGAAGCCCTCACCCTCACGGTTCGCGCCACGATGACGGGGCCTCGGGGCCCCGTGGGCTGAGTACCCACCCGGGGTGAATATGCCGACCAGCTGGACCCGGCGACTGCGCCAAGGCCAACGGTCATCACGTACAGTGATTGGCCGGATTCTTGCCGTACCCGCGGACGAGGCGAAGGGCGGGCGCGCCGGACGCGCTGTGGCGTACGGCGGCGCCCGCCCTCGGGTGGCGGTCCGGGCCGGTCAGGTCACCCGGCCGCCTGACTGTGGGGGTCCTTCTTGGCGACCGGGGCCCACTTGTCGACCAGGCCGGGGTTCTTGCGGAGCCAGTCGCGTACGGCGTCCTGCTCCTGGCCCTTGCCGGCCTTCTGGATCTGCGATTCCAGGCTCGTGAGCTGCTTCTCGGTCATGGAGAAGTCCTTCAGCCAGCGGCCGACCTGGGGGTTGTCGCCGGTGAAGCCCTTGCGGGCCAGGGTGTGCACGCCGTCGCCCTTGCCCCAGGCGCCCCGGGGATCCTTGAGCTTCTTCAGGTCGAAGTCGCTGTAGGCCCAGTGCGGTGACCAGAGGGTGACGACGACCGGCTGCCTCTTGGTGTAGGCGCGCCTCAGCTCGGTGAGCATGGCCGCGGTGGACCCGTCGATGACGTCGTAGGTGCCCTGAAGGCCGTACTCGTCGAGGACCTTGCTCTTGAGCAGGCCCATCATGCCCGCGCTGGGCTCGATGCCGACGATCTTCCCGCCGAACTCGGAGGCGTGGGCCCTGAGGTCCGCCAGGGAGTTCACGTCCTTGACATAGGAGGGGACGGTCAGCTCCAGGGAGGTGGGGCCGTACCACTTGCCGAGGTCGTCGAGCTGCTTGCCGTACTTCTTCCAGTACTCGGCGTGGGTGGTGGGCAGCCAGGAGTCGGTCTGGAAGTCGAGCTGGCCGGTGGCGAGGCCGGTGTAGAGGGGGCCGGCGGTGTACTGGGTGGTGGTGACCTTGAAGCCGCGTTCCTCCAGGATCTCCTTCCAGAGGAAGGTGGAGGCGATGCCCTCGTCCCAGGGGATGTAGCCGATCTTGATCTCCTTGCCCTTGCCGACGTCCGGTCCGGAGGCCTCGGAGGTGCCGGCGGAGGGGCCGAAGAGGTTCGTTCCGGCCGCGACCAGGGCGAGCACGACCACGCCGACGACCGCGACGGCCGGGCGCGGGCGGTACGACCACGCGCGCGTGCGGGTCTTCGCGGCGGCCCTGCGGCCCAGCGGGGAGAGCTGGGTGCCGAGCGCGCCGGTGATCCGGTCGAGGTAGACGGCGAGCACGACGATGCCGACCCCGGCCTCGAAGCCGTAGCCGATGTCGAGCTGGCCGATGGCCTCGTTGACGGCGCCGCCGAGGCCGCCGGTGCCGACCATGCCGGCGATGACGACCATGGACAGGCCCAGCATGATCACCTGGTTGACGCCGGCCATGATGGTCGGCAGGGCGAGCGGCAGCTGGACGCGCCAGAGGATGTCGCGCGGCGTGGTGCCGAACGCCTCGGCGGCCTCGACCAGTTCGGCGTCGACCTGGCGGATGCCCAGTTCGGTCATGCGGACGCCGGGGGCGAGCGCGAAGATCAGCGTGGCGACGACGCCGGGGGCGGTGCCGAGGCCGAAGAACAGCATGGCCGGGATCAGCAGGACCATCGACGGCATGGTCTGCAGCAGGTCCAGGACGGGCCGTACGGTCGCGCTGACCGTCTTGGAGCGGGCCGCCCAGATGCCCAGCGGGACGGAGATCACCAGCGCGATCACGGTGGCCACGAGGACCAGGGAGAGCGTGGACATGGCCCGGTCCCACAGGGCGAGCGAGTCGACCAGCGCGAATCCGGCGAAGGCGAGGACGCCGGCGGTGAGGCCGCGCAGCCACCAGGCGAGGACGGCGAGGATGCCGGCCATCAGCAGCGGCTGGGGCGCGCCGAGCACGGCGTCGATGCCGTTGTACATGCTCTCCATGACCGCCTTGATGGCGTCGAAGAGCCAGGAGAGGTGGTCGAGCAGCCACTTGACGCCGGAGTCGACCCAGTCGCCGAGGTGGATCCTAGGCACGGCTGATCACCTTCCCGCCCGGGTTGTCACAGGGGGCGGGATCGGCCGTCTCGTCGCCGAGGAAGCCGACCAGCCGCTGCCTCGGCACGACACCGATGACCCTGTTGGCCCCGTCCACGACGGAGACGCGGTGGGACAGCCGGGCGCTGATCGCGCACAGCTGCGCGAACGGCGTCTCACGGGTCGCGGTCTCGCAGCCGCACAGCGGGGCGTCGGCCGTGACCGAGGTGTCCATGAGGGCGCCCGCCGTCAGCACGCGGGAGCGGTCGACGTCTTGGATGAAGGAGACGACGTAGTCGTTCGCGGGGCGCAGCAGGATGTCCTCGGCGGTGCCGGTCTGCACGATGCGGCCGTCACGCATGACGGCGACGCGGTCGCCGAGCCGCATGGCCTCGTTGAGGTCGTGGGTGATGAAGACGATGGTCTTCTTCAGGGTCTTCTGCAGTTCCAGCAACTGGTCCTGCATGTCGCGGCGGATCAGCGGGTCCAGGGCGCTGAAGGACTCGTCCATGAGGAGCAGGCCGGCGTCGGTGGCGAGGGCGCGGGCGAGGCCGACGCGCTGCTGCATGCCACCGGACAGCTCGTCCGGCCAGGACTTCTCCCAGCCGGCCAGGCCGCACAGGGCGAGCGCCTCGTCGGCGCGGCGTTCGCGCTCGGCGCGGGGCACGCCCTGCACTTCCAGGCCGTAGGCGGCGTTGTCGCGGACACTGCGGTGCGGGAACAGCGCGAAGTGCTGGAAGACCATGCTGATCTTCTTCGAGCGCAGCTCGCGCAGTTGGCGGGCGGTGAGCGCGGTCAGGTCCTGGCCGTCGAAGCGGACGCTGCCCGCGGTCGGCTCCAGCAGGCCGTTGAGCATGCGCAGCAGGGTGGACTTGCCGGAGCCGGACAGCCCCATGACGACGAAGATCTCGCCGGCCTCGACGCGGAACGAGGCGTCGATCACGGCGGCGGTGGTGCCGTCGGCGCGCAGTTCCTTCCGGTCGGCGCCCTGCCGCAGGCGTTCCACAGCGTCGTCCGGTCGTCTGCCGAACACCTTGAACAGGTGCTCGGCCTCAAGCCTCGATTGCACGCGTACCTCTCGTCTCGGCGGTCAGAACAGAGGCCGCGCCTGCCCAGGTCAAGCGGAGGCAAACCCGCACGTGGCCGGAGTCACGGCGATGCGCAGCACGCAACGCGTTCCGGTGCGCGGGATGGCTGTCAGTGCCGTACGGCATGATGCGAGCGTGACCGGACGACTCATGCTCCTCGACACCGCTTCGCTGTACTTCCGCGCCTACTTCGGCGTCCCGGACTCCGTGAAGGCCCCGGACGGCACGCCCGTGAACGCCGTGCGCGGCCTGCTGGACTTCATCGACCGGCTGGTCAGGGACCATCAGCCGGAGCACCTGGTGGCCTGCATGGACGCCGACTGGCGGCCCGGTTGGCGGGTGGACCTCATCCCCACCTACAAGGCGCACCGGGTCGCCGAGGAGCACGCGGGCGCGCCGGACGAGGAGGAGGTGCCGGACACCCTGTCCCCGCAGGTGCCGGTCATCGAGGAGGTGCTGGACGCGCTCGGCATCGCGCGGGTCGGCGTCGCGGGGTACGAGGCGGACGACGTGATCGGCACGTTCGCGGCGCGCGCCGAGGGCCCGGTGGACATCGTCACCGGCGACCGCGATCTGTACCAGCTGGTGGACGACGCGCGTGGGATCCGGGTGCTGTACCCGCTGAAGGGCGTCGGCACGCTGCAGCTGACCGACGAGGCGGTGCTGCGCGAGAAGTATGGGGTGGACGGGCGCGGGTACGCGGATCTCGCGCTGCTGCGCGGCGATCCCAGCGACGGCCTGCCGGGCGTGGCCGGGATCGGCGAGAAGACGGCCGCCAAGCTGCTCGCCGAGTTCGGCGACCTGGCCGGGATCATGGCGGCGGTCGACGACCCGCGGGCGAAGCTCACGCCGTCGCAGCGCAAGCGGCTCACCGAGGCCCGGCCGTACGTCGCGGTCGCACCGAAGGTGGTGCGGGTGGCCGACGACGTCCCGCTGCCGGACGTCCGCACGGCCCTGCCGCACACCCCGCGCGACCCGGCGGCGCTGGAGCGGCTGGCCGAGCGGTGGGGGCTCGGCGGCTCGCTGCAGCGGCTGCTGACCACGCTCACCGAGTGACCCGGCCCGGAATATTCCGGCAAAGTGCTCTCATCCCGCGTCCAGGAAGGAGGTGTTGACCCCGAGCGAGATGCTAACTTAGGCAAACCTAACCAATCCCAGGAGGTCGTGATGGCAGAGCGTCCGGGACGAAAGCCGCGCAAGGCCCGTATCGCCCATGTGATCCGCACCGAGCGCCTGACCCCGCACATGCAGCGGGTGGTGCTCGGCGGCGAGGGCCTGACCGGCTTCACGGCGGACACCTGCACCGACCACTACGTCAAACTGCTCTTCGGCCCCGACGGCGTGAGCTACCCGGAGCCCTTCGACCTGGAGCGGATCCGCGCCGAGTTCCCGCGGGAGCAGTGGCCGGTGACCCGGACCTACACCGTGCGCGCCTGGGATGCCGAACACCGGGAGCTGACCCTGGACTTCGTCGTCCACGGCGACGAGGGACTGGCCGGCCCGTGGGCCACCCGGGTACAGCCGGGCGAGACCGTGCGCTTCCTGGGACCCGGCGGCGCCTACGCCCCTGACCCGGCCGCCGACTGGCATCTGCTCGTCGGTGACGAGAGCGCGCTGCCCGCGATCGCACGGTCTCTGGAGGCACTGCCCGCGGGTGCCCGCGCGCACGCCTTCGTGGAGGTGTCCGGCCCCGGCGAGGAGCAGAAGATCGACTCCGAGGTGGAGGTCGTCTGGCTGCACCGCGAGGACCGGCCGGTCGGCGAGGCGCTGGTCGAGGCCGTGCGCGCGCTGGAGTTCCCCGAGGGCCGGGTGCACGCGTTCGTGCACGGCGAGGCGGGCTTCGTGAAGGAGCTGCGCCGACTGCTGCGGGTGGAGCGGGACATCCCGCGCGAGGACCTGTCGATCTCCGGCTACTGGCGCCTGGGGCACAACGAGGACGGCTGGCAGGCCTCCAAGCGGGAGTGGAACGCCCGCGTCGAGGCCGAGCAGGAGAGCGGCGCGGCGGCGGCCTGACCGTCGCTCAGGACGGCACCTCGTTGATCTTCCCGAACGGGATGTGCACGCTGGGCGTGGTCCGGGACGTGCTGCGCAGATGCGTCACCTGGTCGTCGAAGAAGATGTGCGGGTCCAGCACCTTCATGACCGCGCCCTTGTCGATGCCGCCGAGGAAGAAGGCGTCGTTGACCCGCACCCCCCACTGCTTGAGGCTGTTGACGGCCCGCTCGTGGGCGGGGGCGTTGCGCGCGGTCACGATGGAGACGTGGACCCGGACCGCGTAGCCCGGGTCGCTCCTGCGCCGCTCCTCCTCCCGGCGCTGTATCCGGTTCACCCCGGCGAGGAAGTCCCGCAGCGGTCCTGGGTCGTGCGGCGTCGCCGCGTTGCGGGCCTCGTGCGCGCGGAACTCCTCCAGTCCGTCGGCCTGGTACACCTGCTCGGCGGCGTCACTGGCCAGCACCCCGTCGAAGTCGAACGCGATCCGCAGTTCCCGGTCGGCGGGGTCGTCCGGGTACGCCGCTCCGAGCACATGCCCTGCGGGCAGTCCGGCGGCGACGGCCTCGCGCACGTCGTCGCCGTTCGCCGACAGGAACAGGGACATGTTCAGCGCGGACATGAACTTGTACGGGGACCGGCCCTGCATGAAGACGGCCCGGCTGATCGGCAGCCCGTGGGTCTGGATCGACCGCATGACCCGCAGACCGGTGTCCGGGTCGTTGCGGGAGAGGATGATGACCTCGACGAGCGGATCTCCCGGCTCCCCGAGGTCGTTCAGCGACAGCAGCCGCCGTATGAAGGCGAAGGCGATGCCCGGCCGGAGCGTGGTGTCGCGGTTCTCCTCCTGATAGGCCCGGTAGGCCTCCTCGCCCTGCTCGCGGAAGACCGCGTCCGACTCCCGCAGATCGAACAGGGCGCTGGAGGCGACACCGACGACGAGCCGGTTCGCGAGATCGTAGGCGGGCATGCCCTACATCCTCACACCGATGCCCGGTCGCCTCGTACACGTGCGTGAAGGTGCATGTCGTGCCAGCCGTCGGGGTGGAGCAGGGCGCTGCGCCTGGTGCCCTCCGCGGCGAAACCGGCTTTCACGGCCACCCGGCAGGACGCCTCGTTGGCGGTGGCGTGGGAGAGTTCGAGGCGGTGGAGCCCGATCTCCTCGAACGCCCAGTGGGACAGGGCGGTGGTGGCGCTGGCCGCGACACCCCGCCCGCGCGCCCCGGCCACCGTCCAGTACCCGACCTCGGCGCAGCCGTCGCCCAGCACGATCTCGCGCAACGCGACCCGCCCCAGCAGCTCGCCGGTGTCCGCGTCCACCACCGCCCACTGCGCCTGGCGCTCGTCCTTCCAGCCGCTCTGCCACTGGGTGATCCAGTCGGCGACCTCCTCCTCCGAGTCGGCGGACCTGATGTGCCACTGGTGCATCAACGGGTCCTGGAAGGCGGCGTACACGGCGGGCGCGTCCTCGGCCCGCCACGGTCGCAGCAGCAGGCCGCCGCCGGCGGGAAGGGCGGGCTGAGGCATGCGGGCGAGGGTTCCGGCCGGCACGACCGGGCTGTTGAGATACGGCATGATCCACATCCTGACGGCCACGGGGCCGGCGGCGCACCCGCTTTCCGCCTCGTACCCTTGACCCCGATGAGACGCCGTACCCCGCCCCCGCCCGCACCGCTCGCCCAGATCGACGGTGTCGATCCGGTGCGGGTGCGGCTGCCGCACGACGGGATGTGGGCCACCGTACGGGAGCATCTGGTGGCACGGCTGACGGGGGCCGGGCCCGGGATGGTCGAGTCGATGTTCGACGCGGGGCGGGTCGTCGGCGCCGACGGGCGGGCGGTGGCGCCGGACGCGCCGTACGAGCCGGGGATGTTCGTGTGGTTCCACCGTGAGCTGCCCGCCGAGGTGCCGGTGCCGTTCCCGGTGGAGGTGGTGTACCGGGACGACCACATCGTCGTCGCCGACAAGCCGCACTTCCTCGCGACGACCCCGCGCGGCACCCATGTGGCCGAGACCGCGCTGGCGCGGCTGCGCCGCGAGCTGGACATACCGACGCTGACCGCCGCGCACCGGCTGGACCGGCTCACGGCGGGGCTGGTGCTGTTCACCGTGCGCCCCGAGGAGCGCGGCGCGTACCAGACGCTGTTCCGGGACCGGCGGGTGTACAAGGAATACGAGGCGATCGCCCCGTACGAACCCTCGCTGGTCCTGCCCCGGACCGTGCGCAGCCGGATCGTCAAGGAGCGCGGGGTGCAGGCGGCCCGGGAGGTCGAGGGCGAGCCGAACGCCGAGACCTATGTGGAGATCGCCGGGCACCGGGGCGGGCTCGCCCGGTACCGGCTGGTCCCGGCGACCGGGCAGACCCACCAGCTGCGGGTGCATCTGAACGCGCTCGGCGTGCCCATCCTCGGCGACCCGCTGTACCCGGAGGTGACCGCCCCGGTGCCGGCCGGCGACTTCCGGAACCCGCTGCGACTGCTCGCGCGGAGGCTGGAGTTCACCGACCCGGTCACGGGCAGGGAGCACACGTTCGTCAGCGAGCGCGTGCTCACCGCCTGACCCGCGCCCCCGGGCTACTCGCCACGCCACCAGTGCAGCAGCCGCCGCCAGACGCCCCGCGGGCGCGCCGCCGGCTCGGGTGCCGCACGGTAGGCCTCGGGCGCGACGGGACTGGGGATGATGGTACGCGGCTCGATCGCCGAAGGCTGCTGCCGCGGGATGGCCAGGGGCCGGGGCGGACCGTCGACGTCCTGCTGCGGCTTGGGCTCGAAGCGCACGGGCAGGGACACCAGGTGCCGGGAGGCGATGGACGAGCGCCAGCTCAACTCCTCCTCCGCGCAGTCGAGCTGGACATCGGGCAGCCGCATCAGCAGCGCGTCGACGCCGACGTCGGCGATGGCACGGCCGATGTCCTGACCGGGGCACTCATGGGGGCCACCGCCGAAGGCGAGGTGGGAACGGTTGCCCTGCATGCTCGCGGACAGGTCCGGGCGGATACGCGGGTCGAGGTTGCCCGGCGCGGGCGCGAAGAGCAGGCCGTCGCCCTTGCGGATGCGCTGCCCGCCCAGCTCGGTGTCCTGCTTGGCGTAGTAGCCGAAGACGGTGCTGAACGGCGGCTCGTCCCACAGGGACTGCTCGATCGCCTCCGGCACGGTCATCTGGCCGCCGCTGAGCTGGGCGCGGAAGCCCGGCTCGGTGAGGACCATGCGCAGCGCGTTGGCGAGGAGGTTCGCGGTGGCCTCGTAGGCCGCGAAGAGGACGAGCCGCAGGTGTTCGCGGACCTCGTCGTCGCTGAGTCCGGCCGGGTGGGTGACGAGGTGACTGGTGAAGTCGTCCTCGGGCCGGGCGCGGCGCCTGGTGGTGAGCCGGCTGAGCGCGTCCATGACGTAGGTGTGGCTCTGGATGGCGGTCTCGGTGCCCTTCAGGGCGTCCCGCGCGGCCTGCACCATCCGGTCGTTGTACTCCTCCGGCATGCCGAGGATCTCGCACATGACGGCCATCGGCAGGTGCTCGGCGAACTGGGAGACCAGGTCGGCCCGGCCGCGTTCGCAGAAGCTGTTGACCAGGCCCTGGGTGTAGCGGCCGATGTGGCGGCGCATGCTGCGGTGGTCGATGGTGGCCATGGCCGCGGTGACCGCCGCGCGCAGCCGCTGGTGCTCGTCGCCCTCGGCGTGCGAGCAGATCGGCTGCCAGGCGATGTGCGGCATGAGCGGGTGGTCGGGCTTGACCATGCCCTCGGCCAGCGGGCTCCAGATCCGGCTGTCGCGGGTGTACAGGGAGGGACTGCGGACCAGGTGCAGGTTCTCGGCGTGCCCGAGGACCACCCACATGGGTACGTCGTCGTGGAGCAGTACGGGCGCCACGGAGCCGTGCTGCTGCCGCAGCCGCTCGTAGAGGTCGCCCAGGTCCTGCGCGTCGGGGCCGTAGAGCCGGCGCAGCCCGCCGGGGCCGAGGCCGTGCGCGGGGCAGCCCGGCGGCGGGAAGGAGGTGGGGTCGGTGTCGGTCAGGGACGTGGGTTCAGACGTCACGGTGTCGCTCCGGAACGGAAAAGAGTGTGGGGGTCGGTCGGCGGCGGGTCAGGTGAGGGCGCCGGTCAGGGCGATCGAGTGCAGGAAGCGCATCAGGGTCATCAGGACGTCCTTGCTGGAGGCCCGGCGGCGTACGTCGCACTCGATGATCGGGATCTCCGGGGTCAGGTCGAGCGCGGTGCGCAGTTCCTCGACGGGATAACGCGGCGCGTCGGGGAAGGAGTTGATGGCGACGACGAAGGGCACGCCGCGTTCCTCCAGCCGGCCCATGACGTCGAAGCTGACCTCCAGACGCCGGGTGTCGACGAGGACGACCGCGCCGAGCGCGCCTTCGAACAGGCCGTTCCACAGGAACCAGAAGCGCTCCTGGCCGGGGGTGCCGAAGAGGTAGAGCACCAGCTTGTCGGTGATGCTGATGCGGCCGAAGTCCATGGCCACGGTGGTGGCGGTCTTGGATTCGGACCCGTAGTTGTCGTCCACGCCGATACCGGCCTGGGTCATGGTCTCCTCGGTGGTCAGCGGTCTGATGTCGCTGACGGAGCCGACCATGGTGGTCTTGCCGACACCGAAGCCGCCCACGATCACGATCTTCACCGCGGCCTGGGCCGTGTGCGGCAGATGATCCTCGGTGCGGGGGCCGGGGATGGTGTCAGAGCCTTTGAAGTCCATGCATCACCGCTTCGAGGAGTGAACGGTCGGGTACGACCTGACGGACGACCGGGGCGCGTACCTGCACCAGTTCAGCCGTGATCAGCTCGGTGATCAGGACGGTCATCGCGCTGAACGGCAGGTTCAGGTAGGCCGACAGTTCGGCCACGGACAGGGGGTTGGCGCAGAGCCGCAGGACCGCGGCCTGCTCCGGTGAGGCGGCCGGCTGGGGGGCGTCGCGCGCCACGATCAGGGTCACGAGGTCGAGTTCGGCGCGCGCGCCGTCCTCGGATCCGGCGACGGTGTACAGCCGCTCGGGGTTCTTGGGCTCGGCCTCCGCGTCGGCCGGTTTCGGCGCGGGCGGCGGCGGAGGCGGCGGGGGCTTCGGCTCGCGCCGTTTGCGTTGTGGAGGAGTCATACGGTCTGCCCGTTCCGCCGGGGCGGACTGGTGAGGTGGGCGCCGATCCGCACGACGAGGTCGCGCATCATGCCGCTCATCCGGCCCGGCTCGCAGGTCACGTCGGCGAGCACGGCGAGGTAGGCGTTGTCGCCGGCGTTCATGAGGTAGAAGTAGCCGCCGTCGATCTCGAAGACGACGACCTGCATGTCGCCGGCGCCGGGGAGCTCCTTGATGATGGCGCCGGCCAGGCTCTGTACGCCCGCGCAGGCGGCGGCCACCCGGTCGCAGGCGTCGGGGTCGCCGCCGTAGCGGGCGATGCGCAGTCCGTCCGCGGAGAGGACCACGATCATCTCGATGCCCGGCACGCCGTCGTTGAGCTGCTTGAGCATCCAGTCGATGTTGCCTCGCTGCTGGATCACTTGAGGTCCCCCTCGTCGTCGGCCTCGGTGGTGCCCTCGACGGGCTCGTCCGCGTAGTCGTTGAGCAGGTGCACGTACTTTTCCGGGTGCCTCGTGAAGTCGGTCAGTTCGGGTCCGGTGGCGCCCTCGGGCATGCCCTTGCGCAGGCCGTTCCAGAAGTCCTCGATGCCCTGGCCGATCGGCCGCTCCATGAGCTTCCTGCGCTCGGGATCCATCTCGGGCTGCTTCGCTTCGGGCCGGGGCTGCGACCAGATGGTGGGCCTGCCCTCGCGCTCGGCCCGCTCGACCTCCGCCTTCTCGGCGAAGCGCTGGCTCAGCGGGGTCTTCATCCGGCTGCGACGCTGCGGCAGTCCGCCCGCCGTCCACTCCGTGACCTCGGGTACGTCGTCCTCCATGGTGATCCCGGCGGGGATCTTGGGGCTGGTGGGACGGCGCCTCTTCGGCGGGCGCTTGGGGCCCTCGACGGCGCCGAGCGCGGGCACCGGCGCGCCGGTGGCGCCGATGCCGTGGGCGGCCCCGACTCCGGGCTCGGTGGTGGTCATGACGCGCGGCACGATGAGGATCGCGCGGACGCCGCCGTAGGCGGAGGCGCGCAGCGAGACCTCCATGTCGAAGAACTTGCACAGGCGGCCGACGACGGCGAGGCCGAGCCGCGGGTTCTCGCCGAGGTTGTGGGCGTCGTCGCCGTTCTTGGCGTCCTCGATCATCTGCTCGATGCGGGCCCGGGACTCCTCGCTGAGGCTGACGCCGGCGTCCTCGATCTCGATGGCGATGCCGGCCTGCACCTCGGCAGCGGTGACATGCACCTTGGTCGAGGGTGGCGAGTAGCGGGTGGCGTTGTCGAGGAGTTCGGCGGCGGCGTGGATGACCGGCTCGACGGCGGTGCCCTTGATGTTGATGTTGACGATCGAGTTCAGCTCGATGCGGCGGTACTCCAGGATGCGCGACATGGCGCCGCGCAGGGTGCTGTAGAGGGAGACCGGCAGGGGCCACTGGCGGCCGGGGCGGCCGCCGCCGAGGACGGCGATGGTGTCGGCGAGGCGGCCGATCAGCGAGGTGCCGTGGTCGATGCGCAGCAGGTCGTCGAACACCTCGGGGTTGCGGCCGTGGTCCTCCTCCATCTCCCGCAGTTCGTTGGACTGCTGGTGGACGATGGCCTGGACGCGGCGGGCGATGCTCACGTAGGAGCGCTCGGTGGCGTCGCGCATGTTGATCTCGTGGTCGGCGCCGCGCAGCGCGACGCGGAACATCTCGCGGTACATCTCGGGCAGGCCGCGCAGTTCGGGGTCGACGTCGTAGGCGTTGACCAGCACGTCCCGCAGCGGTTCGCCGGCGCGCAGCCGCTGCAGGCCGTACGGGATGACGTCGGTGGCGAAGCGCGCGATCAGCTGGTCGTGGGCGGCGAGCCGGTGCTCCAGATACGCGGTGTGACGGGCGTACTCGGCCTGCTGCTCGCGGAGCCTGCGGCCGCGGCGGGCGGCCTCCGCACCCGTGGCGAGGACCAGCAGCAGGGCCAGCGCCCCGAGCGCGCCGACGGTGATGCGGGCCGACGCCGGCGCCAGGGCGACGGCGGCTCCGGTCGCGGCGGCCATCACTATGGCTGGGAGCAACAGCACGCGCGCATAGGGACGTTCGCGGCCGCCGGGAGGCTTCTGAACACTCACCATGGATGCCTTCTGAGACGAATCGGCTGGGTGTCGGGAGAGCTTTCGGGGGGAAGGTTCATGGAACTGTTGGGATCTGTCGCATGTTTGGGAACAAGCGCACGAATTGCCTCAACTCGGTGCGCCGCGGGCGAGCTTAGTCCGACCGGATCATCGCCGTGTCATATTCAGCAAGCACCTGAAATCGCCCGCGCAACAGGAGTACGCTCGGCTTATTTACACGCCGGGTCATTATTCGAACACATTCGGTCACGGCGCACAGGTATGCGAGAGTAACTCACCGTAATGAGTGAAGGGGCCGCAGACGCGACCCCTTCACCCCACCCGGACCCGCACCCGCGAGTCGTCAGGTCACCCCACCGACGAGTAGGCGACAACCCCTCGCAGCAACTGATCGACAGCCTTGCGCGCGGCCTTGGCCACGGTCGACCCCTCGGAGACAGCCGCCGCCGAGATCTGACCCAGCACGTCGATCACCTGCTTGCACCACCGCACGAAGTCCCCCGCGGGCATCTCTGCCTCGCGCAGCACCTCGTCGAGCCCCATGCCCGAGGCCCACATGTACGCGGCCCAGGCGAAGCCGAGGTCCGGCTCCCGCTGTCCGACGCCCTCGGTCTGGCTGATCCGGAACTCCTCCTCCAGACCGTCCAGCCGGCCCCAGATCCGCACCATCTCGCCGAGCGCGGCCTTCGCCCTGCCCGAGGGCAGCTTGGGCACCATCGCGTCGTCGCCGACCCGTGCCTCGTACACCAACGCCGAGACGCAGGCGGCGAGTTCCGCCGGGCCGAGTCCTTCCCAGACGCCCTCACGCAGGCACTCGCTGGCCAGCAGGTCGAGTTCGCCGTACAGCCGGGCGAGCCGCTTGCCGTGCTCGGTGACCTCGTTGCCGCGCAGATAGTCCAGCTCGGTCAGCAGGGCCACGATCCGGTCGAAGGTCCGCGCGATGGTGTTCGTACGGCCCTCGATCCGACGCTCCAGCTGCGAGGTGTCACGCAGCAGCCGGTGGTAGCGCTCGGCCCAACGGGCATGGTCCTCGCGGTCGTTGCAGCCATGGCACGGATGGGCGCGGATCGCGGTCCGCAGCCGGGCGATCTCACGGTCGTCGGCGGCCTGCGAACGCTTTTTACGGGCCCGCTCCGACGGGATGTGCCCGGCCTTGGTGCGCAGCGCGGAGGCCAGGTCGCGGCGGGACTGCGGCGAGCGCGGGTTGAAGGACTTCGGGATCCGCATCCGGTCCAGCGGCTCGACCGGCACCGGGAAGTCCATCGACGCCAGCCGCTTGACCTGCCGCTCGGCGGTCAGCACCAGCGGGCGCGGCCCGTCGTAGTGATCGTAGCCGCGGTGGCCGTTGGAACGGCCGGCGGGCAGACCGGGGTCCAGCACCAGGGCCAGACCGGCGTACTTGCCCGTGGGTACGTGGATGACGTCGCCCGGCTTGAGCCGCTCCAGGGCGCTGGCGGCCTCGGCGCGCCGCTGGTTGGCGCCCTGCCGGGCCAGCTCGGTCTCCCGGTCCTTCAGCTCGCGGCGCAGCCGCGCGTACTCCTCGAAGTCGCCGAGGTGGCAGGTCATGGAGGCCTTGTAGCCGGCCAGCCCCTCCTCGTTGCGCTGGACCTGGCGGGAGATCCCGACGACCGACTTGTCCGCCTGGAACTGTGCGAAGGAGGTCTCCAGCAGCTCGCGCGAGCGGTGCCGGCCGAACTGCTCGACCAGGTTGACCGCCATGTTGTACGACGGCCTGAAGCTGGAGCGCAGCGGATACGTGCGCGTGCCCGCGAGACCGGCGAGGTGCTCCGGGCTCATGCCGCGCTGCCACAGCACGACCGCGTGCCCCTCGATGTCGATGCCCCGGCGGCCCGCACGGCCCGTCAGCTGGGTGTACTCGCCCGGCGTGATGTCGGCGTGCTGCTCGCCGTTCCACTTGACGAGCTTCTCCAACACCACCGAGCGGGCGGGCATGTTGATACCGAGGGCGAGGGTCTCGGTCGCGAACACCGCCTTGACCAGGCCACGGACGAACAGCTCCTCGACGACCTCCTTGAAGGTCGGCAGCATGCCCGCGTGATGGGCGGCGATGCCCCGCTCCAGACCCTCCAGCCATTCGTAGTAGCCGAGGACGTGCAGGTCCTCCTGCGCGATGTGGGAGGTGCGTTCCTCGACCAGGGCGCGGACGCGGTCCCGCGCCTCCTCGTCGTTGAGCCTCAGGCCCGCGTACAGGCACTGCTGGACGGCGGCCTCGCAGGCGGCGCGGCTGAAGATGAAGGTGATGGCCGGCAGCAGGCCCTCGGAGTCCAGCCGCTCGATGACCTCGGGACGGCCCGGCGTCCACACGCGCGAGCGCTGTCTGCGCTCCCGCTCGCGGTCGGCCTCCCGCATCGCACGGCCGCGCCGCCGGTCCTGGTACGACGGTCTCGTCGCCTCCATGCGGGCCAGGCGGACGAGGTCGGGGTTGACGGCCTTCTTGTGGCCCTCGCCCTCCTCGAACAGGTCGTACATCCTCCGCCCGGCGAGGACGTGCTGGAACAGGGGCACGGGCCGGTGCTCGGAGACGATCACCTCGGTGTCGCCGCGGACGGTGTCCAGCCAGTCACCGAACTCCTCGGCATTGGAGACGGTCGCCGACAGCGACACCAGGGTCACCGACTCGGGCAGGTGGATGATCACCTCTTCCCAGACGGCGCCGCGGAAGCGGTCGGAGAGGTAGTGCACCTCGTCCATGACCACGTAGCCGAGGCCGAGGAGGGTCTGGGAGCCGGCGTAGAGCATGTTCCGCAGGACCTCGGTGGTCATCACGACCACCGGCGCCTCGGAGTTCACGCTGTTGTCGCCGGTGAGCAGGCCGACCTTCTCCGTGCCGTAGCGGCGGCACAGGTCGGCGTACTTCTGGTTCGACAGCGCCTTGATGGGTGTCGTGTAGAAGCACTTCTTGCCCTGCTGGAGGGCGAGGTGGACGGCGAACTCGCCCACGATCGTCTTGCCCGAGCCGGTGGGGGCGGCCACCAGTACGCCCTTGCCCGCCTCGAGTGCCTGGCAGGCCTCGATCTGGAAGGGGTCGAGGCCGAAGTCGTACATCTCGCGGAAGGACGCGAGCGCGGTGGCCTGCTCGGCTGCCCGCCTGCGGGCTGCCGCGTACCGCTCGGCCGGTGAGAGGTCCTCTGTCATCGTGCTTTCGAGCGTACCGGGCGCCACTGACAACAGGACGATCATTATCCGGAAGTGGGCTGATCGACAGCTACGGACCCGCACAGACCAATGCCCCCGCCGGTGGGGCGGGGGCCTCGTGCGCGACTCGGTGCGGCGCGGGCTCAGGTCACGTCGTCGTAGCCGTTGACCCGGTCCGTGCCGGGCAGCTCGGGAGCGGCGCTCGCGGCCACTGCCTCCACCTCGTCGATCTCCTCGGGCGTGAGGTCCAGCTCGGACGCCTCGTCGTCTCCGGGGCCCTGGGCCTCGCGGCGGGCTCGGCGCCGGTCATTGAGCAGCGCGATGGCCACGGCGATGAAGTAGAGCCCCCAGATCGGCGCCGCCAGCGCCAGCATCGTCATCGGGTCGGGGCTGGGCGTGGCCACGGCCGCGAAGACGGTGATGCCGACGACCATGCCGCGCCACCAGCCCAGCATGCGCCGCCCGGACAAGACGCCGGTGAGGTTGAGCATGACCAGCAGCAGCGGCATCTCGAAGGCGAGGCCGAAGACGACGATCATGCGGGTGACCAGGTCCAGCAGGTCGTCCAGCGGCAGCAGGTTCTCCGCACCGCTCGGTGTCAGGTCGATCATCACCCGCGCCGTGGTGGGCAGCACGTGGAAAGCGAGGTAGCCGCCGCCGAGGAAGAGCGGGAAGCCGAAACCGACGAACGCGTAGGCGTACTTCTTCTCGTGACGGTGCAGGCCGGGCGCGACGAACGCCCACAGCTGGTAGAGCCAGACCGGCGACGCGAGCACGACACCGGCCATCAGGGCGACCTTCAGGGCCAGGGTGAAGGGTGCCAGCAGACCGCTGACGGTGATGTGCGCGCAGTGGACGTTCTTGACCTTGGCCAGCTCACCGAAAGACTGGTGACAGCCGATCTCGTCGAGCACCGGCCGGGTGATGAAGTTGACGATGTCCCGGTAGAAGAACGCCGCCACGATCGTGACGACCAGGATCGCCAGGACACCCTTCGCGAGCCGGTTGCGCAGCTCACGCAAGTGATCCGCGAGCGGCATCCGCCCCTCGGGATCCCTCTCCTTGTTGCGGGCAGACTTGAGCAACCCACATCCTCATCTCGTGCAGCGGACCGGACGCCCCGGCCCTCGCGTCAGCGCTGGGTCGTGTCCGTCGGCTCGTTGACCGGCCGGGAGCTGGCCACGTCGCCGGGGGCGGCCTGGATCGTGCGCTGAGCCGGAGCGGGCTCCTCGGCGGACTGGGCGGTGCCGGCAGCCTGGGCGGTGCCGTCGGACTGCTTGCCGTCGTCCTTCATCGCCTTCGCCTCGCTCTTGAGGATGCGAGCGGACTTGCCGAGCGAGCGCGCCATGTCCGGGAGCTTCTTGGAGCCGAACACCAGCAGGATCACCACAATCAGCAGCACCAGGTGCCACGGCTCAAGTCCGTTGCGGAACATAAATCTTCACCTTCTCACCGAGGCGGGGCGGCGGGCCTTGTCCGACCCGTCGGACAAGTATCTGACCATCGTGCTGGCAGCGATCGTAACGCCCTGGGGTGAACGGTGGACCATCCCCGGGCGTACTCCCGCTCTGCGGACCGCGCCTCGTTCTCCGGGCCGCGACCAGCAGCGTACCTGGCCGGGCGGGCGGGGTGACAGGGCGAAGTGACCCAAAGCGCACGACGTAACGCAATCACAGCGTATCCACGGCATGGGCCGCGCTGACCGCCGCCCGCTCCAGGTCTTCCGCCGCCCTGTTGATTCGGCGCGCGGAGTCCGCGACCTGCTGACCGAGCCGCCGCGCCTCCAGGAAGACCCGGACGGCGAGCACCCCCAGCACAGCGAGACCCAGGAAACCCAGCACTACCGCGAACATCGGCCAGAACATGACGTCGAGACTAGACGGTGGTGTGCAGCCTGAGCGTCCGGACCCCGCCGCCGGTGAGCAGCTCGACGATGCGTTCCCCGGCGGGCTTGCGGACGGCGGCACCGCACTCGGGGCAGGTGAAGGAGTAGAACGTCGTCCGGCTGGTGGCGCCGATGGCGAGGCGCAGCGCGCTCGCGGCGAGCTCGAAGCGGCCCCGGCAGTCCGGGCAGCCCGCCTTGAACACCACGGGGACCACTCGTCTCATCCCTGCGAAGGCGGCCGCCACCGTCATCTCACCCACACCGGACACCGGAGACTCGCTCACAGCCTCGCTCCTTCTCGTGATCGTTCGCCGGCCGGCGATGCGTCGGCGCTCCGCCGGCGGGGCCGCGATGCGCCGTCCTTCGTCTGCGGCGCCATCGTGGCTGGTCGCGCAGCTCCTCGCGCCCCTTTCGGGGCGCTGCCTCACCGCGGCGCCGTGTCGTACGCCGCCAGCGCCTCCGCGGCCGCTCTCCGGGCGCTTTCGGCCAGCTCCGGCGGGGAGACGATCCGGCCGTCGCGGCCGAGCCGCAGCGCCAGCCGGCGCAACGAGGCCGGATCGGGGGTCCGCAGCGTGATACGCAGCCCGCCGTCGGGAAGCTCGTCGGCGCTGTCGTGCGGGTAGTACTCGGCCACCCAGCGGCCGCCCGGGCCGACCTCGGCGACGACCTCCGGGTCCTCGGCGGCCGGCTGCACCAGGGCCTCGGACAGGTCCCGCGGCTCGATCTCGGGCGGTGCGGACGGCTCGTCCAGGATCCTGATCTCCGCGACCCGGTCCAGCCGGAAGGTGCGCCGCGCCTCGGAGCGGCGGCACCAGGCCTCCACATAGGTGTGGCCGACGCTGACCAGGCGGATCGGGTCGATCTCCCGCTCGGTGACCTCGTCGCGGGCCGGGGAGTAGTAGCGGATCCACAGCCGGCGGCGCTCGGAGATCGCCCGGTCGACGTCGGCGAAGACCCCGCCCTCGGACTCGAAGGTCACCGACAGCCGGGAACTCGCACCGGCGGCCTCACCGGCGGCGGCCTCCACCTTGGCGGTGGCCCGCAGCAGGGCCTGCCGGTCGCCCTCGCGCAGGCCCGGCAGGGTCGCCACCGCGCGGGCGGCCACCAGCAGGGCCGTGGCCTCGTCGGCGGCGAGCCGCAGCGGCTCGGCCGCCTCCTCGCCGAGCGCGGCCGGATTGTGCCACCAGATGCGCTCGCCGTCGGTGTCGATGTCCAGCAGATCGCCGCCGCGGAAGCTGGTGCCGCACATGGGCAGCAGATCGAGATCGGCGACCAGCTCGTCCTCGGTGATACCGAAGGCACGCGCCACATCCGCGATCCGCGCGCCGGGACGCTCCCGCAGATAGGTCACCAGGGAGAGCATCCGCCGGGTCTGGTCGATGGCGTTCACGGGCCTGACCGGTTTGCCTGCCACAGTCCTGCTCCCCCTCAGCCCTTGGCCACGGCACGCAGCCGGTCCACCACGTCCGCGCGCAGCTCGGCCGGCTCCAGGACCACCACGTCCGGCCCGAACTCCACCAGCCAGGCGTCCAGGCCGTGCCCGTACGGAATCTCCAACTCGTCCCAGCCGTCACCGAGTTCCCGCACGCCGGTGGCCTTCGCCCGAAGGGGGTAACCGGCGCCGGAACGCAGCCGGATCAGGGCCGTACCGTCGGCGATCTCTCCCGCCCAGCTCGCCACGGTCTCCCGGACGGTGACGACATCGGGCACGGGAGCGGTGAAGCCCGTACCGCGCGAGCGGACCCTGCCGGTGATCCGGGAGAGCCGGAAGACGCGCTCGGCACCCCGGTCCCGGTCGAAACCGGCCAGGTACCAGTGCCCGCGCCAGCACTCCAGCGCCCACGGCTCCACATGCCGGGGCTCGGGGCGGGCGGCGGAGGCCTTGCGGTAGTCGAAGACGACCGTGCGGCGGTCCCGGCAGGCCAGCATCAGCGGCTCGAAGGCGGCCTCGTGCACCGGGATACGGGGCTCCAGCGCGCCGTGCGCCTCGTACGGGTCGACGTCCTCGGGCAGCCCCGCGGCACGCAGCTTCTGCAGGGCACCGCTGGCGGCGCCGGCGAGGCGGGCCTGCTGCCACACCTTCGCGGCCAGCCCCAGCGCCGCGGCCTCCTCGGCGTCCAGGGTGATCGGCGGCAGGCGGTTGCTGTCACGGCGGGCGAGATAGCCGACCTCGCCGTCCAGGTTCTCCACCGTCTCGATGACCAGGCCCAGCTCGCGCAGGTCGTCCTTGTCCCGCTCGAACATCCGGTTGAAGGAGTCGTCGCTGCCCGCCTCGAGGTAGGCCTCGATGGACTCGCGCAGCTCGCGCTTGCTGAGCGGCCGACGGGTGCCGAGCAGACACAGCGCGAGGTTCATCAGCCGCTCGGCCTTGGCAATGGCCATCGACGCCCTTCGCCTTTCCTCTGGTGCTTCCGAGCGATGACCGTACCGCTCCGCAGTGCGGTGGCAAAGCCGAGGGCCCATGCCCGAGCAGGCATGGGCCCCAGGTGATCGGATCCGGTCGCACCCGGCCGGTCGGCCGGGAGTGGACCGGCGTGGATCAGACCGGCATCAGACGCCGAGCAGGTCCACCACGAAGATCAGGGTCTCGCCCGGCTTGATCGCCGGGGTCGGGCTCTGGTTGCCGTAGGCGAGGTGGGCGGGGATCGTCAGCTGGCGGCGGCCACCGACCTTCATGCCCTGCACGCCCTGGTCCCAGCCCTTGATGACACGGCCCCCGCCGAGCGGGAAGCGGAACGGGGTGCCCCGGTTCCAGCTCGCGTCGAACTCCTCGCCCGTGCTGAAGGCGACACCCACATAGTGGACGGTGACGGTCTGACCCGCCTGCGCCACCGCCCCGTCGCCCTCCCAGATGTCCTTGATCTCGAGGTCCGCCGGGGGCTCGCCGCCCGGGAAGTCGATCTCGGGCTTCTCGATGCTCACGTCAAAAGCTCCTGCTTGTGTACGACACGAAACACGGACAGTCTTTCATCCCCGCGCCCCCGCCGCCCGCCACGGACACCCCCGCTACACCGCCGCGAGGATGTCCACCGTGAACACCAGCGTCGCACCCTTCTTGACGACACCACCGCTCGGCGGAGTGTTGCCGTAACCCAGCTCCGGCGGCACCACGACCAGCACCCGGCTGCCGGCCTTCTTGCCGGTCAGCCCCTGCGCCAGGCCCTTGACCGCCTGCTGCAGCTGCTCCACCGCGAACTGGGCGAGCCGGCCCGAGCCGTACGTCCGCTGGAAGGTTTTGCCACTGTCCCAGACCAGCCCCTGGAACTGGCACAGCACCGCCTGGTCCGCCTTCAGCTCGGGACCGTCCCCCTCCAGGACGTACGTCGACACCAGCTTCTTCGGCGGATCCGTCTTCGGCACGGTCACCTTGGGCACATTGCCGTCCGTGTTGGTGGCCACCTTGGGCAGCGCGGCGTCCGTCTGCGCGACCGGCTTGCCCTTGGCCGAGCTCTTCGAGTTGAAGGAATCGATCAGGTCGATGACGAACACCAGCGTGTCCGTCCCCTTGATACCCGCCCGCGGCTCACCCGACTTGCCGTAACCCCAGGTGGGCGGCACCGCGATCTCGACACGGCTGCCGGCCTTCTTGCCCGCCAGCGCATACCGCCAGCCGTCGATGGCCTGGCCCTGGACCAGCGGCAGCACCAGCGGCCGCTTCTTGTCGTAGGAGTTGTCGAAGACCTTGCCCGTGTCCCAGATCTGTCCCAGGTAGTTCGCCTGGACGAAGTCGTTCTCCGCGATCGCACCGCCACTGCCCGCGATCACCGTCTTCACCGCCAGGTTCTTCGACGGCTCACCCGACCCCTTGGCCACGGTCGGCTTCTCACCGAACTTCGTACCCGCCGTGATCGCCGGCAGCGGCCCCTCCACGATCT
Organism: Streptomyces sp. NPDC007205; assembly: GCF_040634095.1. Classification (NCBI taxonomy): domain Bacteria; kingdom Bacillati; phylum Actinomycetota; class Actinomycetes; order Kitasatosporales; family Streptomycetaceae; genus Streptomyces; species Streptomyces sp. NPDC007205. The sequence goes on along the minus strand of NZ_JBEYEW010000013.1, from coordinate 185,514 downwards.
TCGGCGGAGGCGGCGCGGACACCGACGGCGAGGCACTCGCCTTGCTGGAATCGGACGTGCCGTCACCGCAGCCGGCAACAGTGACCAGTCCTGCGGGTACGGCAGCGAGAAGGAGAGAGCGTCGGCGCACGGAAGAGCCTCGTAATCGGTCGGTCCTGTGATGGCGTGCGCGCAACTCTACGGCGAGAGAAGGGCGCCGTACGGGAAACGTACGACGCCCGTGTGGCGTTCCGGCATTGCACATCCGAAACGCTTGACTCCTCCGCTTTCCCCTACATTCCGGCGATCAGCTTCTCCACCCGGTCGTCCACCGAACGGAACGGGTCCTTGCACAATACGGTGCGCTGTGCCTGGTCGTTGAGCTTCAGATGCACCCAGTCGACCGTGAAGTCCCTGCGCTGTTCCTGTGCCCGCCGGATGAAGTCACCGCGCAACCGCGCACGAGTGGTCTGCGGCGGAACCGACTTGCCCTCGAAGATCTTCAAGTCGTTGCAGATCCGGGCCGCCTGACCCTTCTTCTCCAGCAGGTAGTACAGGCCACGACGACGGTGGATGTCGTGGTAGGCGAGGTCTATCTGGGCGACCCGCGGATGCGACATCGTCATGTTGTGCTTCGCCCGGTACCGCTCGATGAGCTTGTACTTCATCACCCAGTCGATCTCGGTGGCGATCCGGTCGAGTTCCTCGCTCTCGATCGCGTCCAGCGTACGGCCCCACAGCTCCAGCACCTGCGCGACCGTCCCCGTGCGGATACTGCGGCGGTCGCAGAAGTCCACGGCCTTGTCGAAGTACTCCCGCTGCACCTCCAGCGCCGATGCCTCGCGGCCACTGGCCAGACGCACCTTACGGCGACCGGTGATGTCATGGCTGACCTCGCGGATCGCCCGGATCGGGTTCTCCAGGGTCAGATCACGCATCACGGTGCCCGCCTCGATCATGCGCAGCACCAGGTCCGTGGCACCGACCTTCAGCAGCATCGTCGTCTCGGACATGTTCGAGTCACCGACGATGACATGCAGCCGGCGATACCGCTCGGCGTCCGCGTGCGGCTCGTCACGCGTGTTGATGATGGGCCTCGAACGGGTCGTCGCCGAGGACACACCCTCCCAGATGTGCTCCGCGCGCTGGCTGACGCAGTACACCGCACCGCGCGGCGTCTGCAGCACCTTCCCCGCCCCGCACAGCAGCTGCCGCGTCACCAGGAACGGGATGAGGATGTCCGCGAGTCGCGAGAACTCCCCGTGCCGGGCCACCAGATAGTTCTCGTGACAGCCGTAGGAGTTGCCCGCCGAGTCCGTGTTGTTCTTGAACAGGTAGACGTCGCCCGCGATTCCCTCCTCGTGCAGGCGTCGTTCCGCGTCCACCAGGAGTCCTTCGAGAATGCGCTCGCCGGCCTTGTCGTGGGTGACCAGTTCGATCACGTTGTCACATTCGGGTGTCGCGTATTCCGGATGTGAGCCCACGTCGAGATACAGCCGGGCGCCGTTTCGCAGAAAGACATTGCTGCTGCGGCCCCATGACACGACACGGCGGAAGAGGTACCGCGCCACCTCGTCAGGAGACAGGCGCCGCTGTCCCCTGAACGTGCACGTGACGCCGTACTCGTTCTCCAGCCCGAAAATGCGGCGGTCCATGACTGAACATTACGCCCGATCCCCTGAGCTGAAACGGGGTTCGACAGCACGATTTGGATCAGTTTCCGATGAAGACGCAACAACCCCGCCCCACGCGGGAGCTGCGAGGACCCGCCCCGTACCGAGCAGCACCAGCAACGACACCGCCCCCGCGGCACCCGGAACCGCGAAACCCCAGACCGTGCCACCGGCCTGGACCACCGGCCCCGCCACCCCCGTCCCCACCGAAGCACCCACCGTGAACGTCGTCACAAGCCAGGAGAAAGCCTCGGTGACCGTCCCGCTCGGCGCGTGCCGGTCCACGATGATGAACGCACAGGCGATACACGGCGCCAGGAACACCCCCGACACCACCGTCAGCAGCACCATCGGCACCGCACCCGGCGTCAGCATCAACGGCAGATAACACACCGCCAGAAGGGCGACGAGCACCCGCAGTCGCCGCTCGGGCACCCCGGCCCACCGACGCGCCCCGTACACCGTGCCACCGGCCAGCGCCCCCAGCCCCAGCCCCGCCATCATCCAGCCGTACACCGCGGCACCGCCATGACCGTCCGCGTACGACACCGACGCCACCGTGATCGAACCCAGCGCCATACCGACGAACAGAAACGCACCCAGCAGCGCCAAAAGCCCCGGTGAGCGCAGAGCGCCCAGCCAGTGCGCGTCACGCGGAGCCGACCGCCACGCGCGCGAAGGCGGCGAAACCACCACGGACAGCGCCCCCAGCACCCCCAGAAGACTCAGCACCAGCAGAGCGGCCCGCTCGTCCCACAGCGACACGCACAGCGTCACCAGCAGCGGCCCGACGGTGAACATGACCTCCTGCGCGATCGCGTCCATGGCGTACGCCGTGTGCACCTGCTCCTCGCCGCGCAGCACCGACGGCCACAAGGCCCGCAGCCCCCCTTCCAGCGGCGGGGTGAACAGACCGGCCGCCGCCACCGCCGCGTACGCGAGCGGCAACGGACCGGTACCGCAGAACGCGAAGAGCGTCATCGACAGCGCCGCCAGCACAGCCGCCGGCAACTGCACACGCGGCTGGCCGTACAGGTCGACCAGCCGCCCCAGCACCGGCTGCCCCACGGCGTTCGCCACCCCGTAGACCGCCGCCAGGGCGCCCGCCAGGCTGTACGTGCCGCCCTCGGCGCGCACGAAGAGCACCAGGGCGATCGCCGCCGTGGCATTGGGCAACCGGCCCACCAGCGTGCCGGTGAGCAGCCGCAGCGCGTGCCTCGCCCGGAGTATCTCCAGATATCCCGTGGCCATGTGCTGCCCTCCAGCGACTCGACCGGGGCGCCGCGACGCCCCTACGTTTTACGTATAACCCCTTCGTCCATACGTACCATGAGCGCTGTTCACACGTCCAGACGAAAGAGGCAGACCCACGGTGGCACGCAGCAGCACGCGCCCGACCAGCCGGGACGTCGCCCAGGCGGCCGGAGTCTCCCAAGCCGCCGTCTCCCTCGTACTCGGCGACAAATGGCGCGGCCGCGTCTCCGAAACCACCGCCGAACGCGTCCGCGAAGCCGCACGCGACCTCGGCTACCGCCCCAACCTCGCCGCCCGAAACCTCCGCCTCGGCCACACCCGCACCGTCCTGCTCGTCGTCCCGGCCCTGACCACCGAATTCTTCGCCGGCGTCTACACCGGCGCCGCACGAGTCGCCGCCGAAAACGGCTTCGGCGTCGTCCTCTACCCCTCCCCCGAAGGCATCGGCCCCGCCCGAGATCCCTTCGCCTCGGCCCAGGCCGCCCTGGACGGCGTCATCGCCTCCTCCATGGCCGCCGACGCCCTCACCGCCATCCACGGCGACCAACTCCCCCTCGTCATGCTCGACAGCGACCCCCGAGGCAGTCTCGGCGCCGCCACCGTCAACCTCGACATCACCGACGGCATCCGCCAGATCACCGAACACCTCCTCGGCCTCGGCCACCGCCGCATCCTCCACCTCGCCGCCGACGTACCCTCCTGGACCTTCGAGGTACGCGCGCGCGAACTGGCGGCCCGCATGGCGGCCGTACCGGGCACCGAGGTACGCACGGCCCGGTCCCCCATCTCCATCGACGGAGCCCTGGCCGCCACCGAAACCGCACTCACCACACCCGGACCCCGGCCCACCGCCGTCGTCTGCGACGACGACAAACTCGCCGCCGGCGCCTACAAAGCCCTACGCCGCCTCGGCCTGCGCATCCCCGACGACATCTCCGTCACCGGCGTCGACGACCTCGGCCTCGCCACCGCCATCGACCCCGAACTCACGACGGTACGACTCGACGCCGAACTCTTCGGAGAACGCGGCATGCGAGCCCTCCTCGCCGTCCTGGAAGGCCGGCAGCCGCAGCGCGGGGACATCCCGGTCCACCTGGTCGTCCGAGGCTCCACGGCCCCGCCAGGGGCCACTTAGAAGCCGTGTGCCCCGGCCACACCACAGGCAGCCGGGGCACACAGCAGCAGGCGAGCTCGCAGACCTGCGGGTCACTCCTCCTCGGAGCTGTCCTCCTCGGCACTCTCCGCCTCGGTGGCCGCGCCCTCCGCCGCCAGCAGACGGGACAGCTGACGGCCGACGATCCGCTTGAACTTGCGCTTCTGCGGACGCGTACGATCCAGCACCGCCACCTCCAGACGCTCCGCGGGAATCTCCCGCTCGCTGCCGTTGGTGTCACGGGACAGAGCCTGCACGGCCAGCTTCAGCGCCTCGGCGAGGCTCATCCCGTCACGGTGACGCTGATCAAGGAAACTGCTGATCTGCTCCGCGTTACCGCCCACCGCGACCGAGCCGTGCTCGTCCACGATCGAACCGTCATGCGGCAGCCGGTAGATCTGGTCACCCTCAGGGGTCTCCCCCACCTCGGCGACGACCAGCTCCACCTCATACGGCTTCTCGGCCGCCGAAGAGAAGATCGTGCCGAGCGTCTGGGCATAGACGTTGGCGAGACCACGGGCGGTCACGTCATCACGGTCATAGGTGTAGCCGCGCAGGTCGGCGTAACGCACACCACCGATCCGCAGGTTCTCGTACTCGTTGTACTTCCCGGCGGCCGCGAAACCGATCCGGTCATAGATCTCGCTGAACTTGTGCAGCGCCCGGGACGGGTTCTCACCGACGAACACGATGCCGTCGGCGTACTGCATGACCACCAGACTGCGGCCACGGGCGATGCCCTTCCGGGCGTACTCCGCCCGGTCGGCCATGGCCTGCTGAGGTGAGACATAGAACGGCGTCGACACCGGTTATCCGTCCCTTTCTGTCATGGTCACTGGATCACCTTGATAAGAACCGGGGCCCGCACTCAGAGCAGCGCGGCCTTGGGGCCGTCGGGTTCCTCCAGGCGCCGCTGGAGCACCGCGCGGGACAGCTCGGACGACTCGTCCCCGGTCAGCCGGCGGAAACCGTCGTCGGTGATCACGGTGATGATCGGGTAGATCCGGCGGGCGACATCGGGACCACCGGTCGCCGAGTCGTCGTCGGCCGCGTCATAGAGGGCCTGCACCACCAACGTGGTCGCCTGCTCCTCGGACAGGTCGTCACGGAACAACTTCTTCATCGCACCGCGCGCGAAGATCGAGCCGGAGCCGGTCGCCGCGAAGTTGTGCTCCTCGCTGCGGCCACCCGTGACGTCGTAGGAGAAGATCCGCCCCCTCTCACGGTCCACGTCGTACCCCGCGAAGAGCGGCACGACCGCCAGCCCCTGCATGGCCATGCCCAGATTCGACCGGATCATCGTCGACAACCGGTTCGCCTTGCCCTCCAGCGACAGCTGCGCACCCTCGACCTTCTCGAAGTGCTCCAGCTCCAGCTGGAAGAGCTTGACCATCTCCACGGCGAGACCGGCGGTGCCGGCGATACCGACCGCGGAGTACTCGTCCGCCGGGAACACCTTCTCGATGTCCCGCTGAGCGATCACATTGCCCATGGTCGCCCGACGGTCACCGGCGAGGACCACGCCCCCGGGGAAGGTGACGGCCACGATGGTCGTCCCGTGCGGCGCCTCGATCACGCCCTGCGTGGGCGGCAGCTGCCGGTTGCCGGGCAGCAGCTCGGGCTGGTGCTCGGAGAGGAAGTCCATGAAGGAGGAGGATCCTGGCGTCAGGAAGGCAGCTGGTAGACGCCCGGTGCTACGAGTGTTGGCTTCCACGCGTTTCCTTCCAGATAGGCAACGGCCCGACGGCCAACATCGGGGTCGTCCCTCAATTTGCCGATGGCCGAGTTGCAGTTGAAGCACAGTACGCCTCGGACCCTACCCGTCTTGTGGCAGTGATCCACATGCACGGGCGGGGCACTCAGGCAGATCACACACAGGCCCCGCTGGGAGGCGATCATTGCGTCACGCTCGGCTTCGGTGAGGCCGTAGTTGCGCTTGCGATGGTGCTGCCGACCCTTTACCGCCTTGCACGCTCTGCACAGAGTCGCAAGGCCGTCCGAGGCGCTGCCGTTCCGGGTCCACTCACTGTGCGGCTTGATCTCGCCACAGGTACGGCAGAACTTGTGGCCCGGTGGGACCTCCACCTTCGGCCGGACGTTGCGCCCCTTGGCCACTTGCCGCTGCTGGTGGTACTCCGACGCACACTCCCGGCAATAGGCCTGGAGGCCGTCACGCACCGCCTTGTTCCGCGCGAACGCCGCCCGCAGCTTGTCCTGCTTGCACCGCGAGCAGCGCTTCACGCTTCCTTCGCTTTCCAACCACACCCCCAGTAGCCACCTTCGAATCGAAGGAAAAAGCTACTCTCCACCCTTCTGAACGAAGGAGCGCACGAAGTCCTCTGCGTTCTCCTCGAGCACATCGTCGATTTCGTCCAGCACGGAGTCCACGTCATCGCTCAGCTTCTCATGCCGCTCCTTGAGCTCCTCCGAAGCCTGCGCGTCCTGCGCCTGCTCCTCGACCTCCTCGGTGGAGCGCGTCGCCTTCTGCTGACCGCCGCCGGTGTCCTTGGTTGCCATAACCCTCACCCCGCTCAGTTCGCCTGCCGATCGGTGATGATCAGACCCTACAAGCCGGGTCCGACATCGGCCCCGCAGTTTCCACAACGTGCGGGGGCCACCTCGATGATTCCCGGGCGGTGGGATTTCCACCCTGTTCCGCCCGGGTCGGGGCCGAGTACCCCCCTGGCCCGCTCAGCCGCCTGACAGGACCCTGACCAGGTCTTCTGCGGTGCGGCAGCGGTCCAGCAGTTCCTTGACGTGATTTCGCGTTCCGCGTAGCGGTTCCAGGGTTGGAACGCGCTGCAACGAGTCCCGGCCGGGAAGGTCGAAAATCACCGAGTCCCAGCTCGCCGCCGCCACGTCGTCGGCGTACTGCTCCAGGCAGCGGCCGCGGAAGTAGGCGCGGGTGTCCTCCGGCGGCTTCCTGCGCGCCCTGTCCACCTCGGTCTCCTCCAGGAGCCGCTTCATGCGCCCACGGGCCACGAGGCGGTTGTAGAGGCCCTTCTCGGCGCGTACGTCGGCGTACTGGAGGTCGACGAGGTGGAGGCGTGCGGCGTCCCAGTCGAGGCTGTCGCGGCGGCGGTAGCCCTCCATCAGCTCCCGCTTGGCGACCCAGTCCAGTTCGCCGGCCAGGCTCATCGGGTCGTTCTCGAGCCGTGTGAGGGTGTCCTCCCAGCGGGTCAGGATGTCCTTGGTCTGTTCGTCGGCGTCGGCGCCGTAGCGCTCCTCCACGTATTTGCGGGAGAGCTCGTAGTACTCCATCTGGAGTTGGACCGCGGTCAGGGTCCTACCGCTACGCAGTGTGATCAGGCGCTTGAGTGACGGGTCGTGCGAGACCTGGTGCAAGGTCCGGACCGGCTGGTCCACCGCCAGGTCCACCGCGATGAAGCCGTCCTCGATCATGGCCAGGACCAGGGAGGTGGTGCCCAGCTTGAGGTAGGTGGAGATCTCGGACAGGTTCGCGTCGCCGATGATCACGTGGAGGCGGCGGTATTTCTCCGCGTCGGCGTGCGGCTCGTCCCGGGTGTTGATGATGGGGCGCTTGAGGGTCGTCTCGAGGCCGACCTCGACTTCGAAGTAGTCGGCGCGCTGGCTGAGCTGGAAGCCGTGTTCGTGGCCGTCCTGGCCGATGCCGACGCGGCCGGCGCCGGCGAAGACCTGGCGGGAGACGAAGAAGGGGGTGAGGTGGCGCACGATGTCCGAGAAGGGGGTTTCCCGCTTCATCAGGTAGTTCTCGTGCGTGCCGTAGCTGGCGCCCTTGTTGTCGGTGTTGTTCTTGTAGAGGTGGATGGGCTGGGCGCCGGGGAGCTGGGCCGCCCGCTCCGCCGCTTCCGCCATGATCCGCTCGCCGGCCTTGTCCCAGAGGACGGCGTCGCGGGGGTTGGTCACCTCGGGGGCGCTGTACTCGGGGTGGGCGTGGTCGACGTAGAGCCGTGCGCCGTTGGTGAGGATGACGTTGGCGAGGCCGATGTCCTCGTCGGTGAGCTGGCTGGCGTCGGCGGCCTCCCGGGCGAGGTCGAAGCCTCGCGCGTCTCGCAGCGGGTTTTCCTCCTCGAAGTCCCAGCGGGCCCGGCGGGCCCGGTGCATCGCCGCCGCGTAGGCGTTGACGATCTGGGATGAGGTGAGCATGGCATTGGCGTTGGGGTGGCCGGGGACGGAGATCCCGTACTCCGTCTCGATGCCCATTACTCGCCGTACGGTCATGCGGCCCTCCTTGCCCGGCGGCACCCTCGGTCATGGGCGCCGCTCGCGTACCGCTGGCGCTCCGGTGCGTGTGCGGTGCCCGTCCCCGCACTGCGCGACTCGGCGGTAGGAACGAGCCTAGAACGCCTTTGCGCTGGTGGGGAGATCATTTGCGTCATTGCCTGCTCCGGTCGTGGCCAGAAAAACAGTCGGCTGCGGGTACCCGCTGAGGGCACCCGCAGCCGCCCTGCTGTTACAGGTACTGACCGGTGTTCGCCACCGTGTCGATGGAGCGTCCGGTGTCCGCGCCCTGCTTTCCGGTGATGAGGGTGCGGATGTAGACGATCCGTTCGCCCTTCTTTCCGGAGATGCGGGCCCAGTCGTCGGGGTTGGTGGTGTTGGGCAGGTCTTCGTTCTCCTTGAACTCGTCCACACAGGCCTGGAGGAGGTGGGAGACGCGGAGGCCCTTCTGGCTCTTTTCGAGGAAGTCCTTGATCGCCATCTTCTTGGCGCGTCCGACGATGTTTTCGATCATGGCGCCGGAGTTGAAGTCCTTGAAGTAGAGGACCTCCTTGTCGCCGTTGGCGTAGGTGACTTCCAGGAAGCGGTTTTCCTCGGATTCCGCGTACATCTGCTCGACCGCCGTCTGGATCATGCTCTGGACGGTGGTGGCCCTGTCGCCGCCGTGCTCGCCGACGTCGTCGGGGTGCAAGGGCAGGCGTTCGGTGAGGTACTTGCCGAAGATGTCCTTGGCGGCTTCGGCGTCGGGGCGCTCGATCTTGATTTTCACGTCGAGTCGGCCGGGGCGCAGGATGGCGGGGTCGATCATGTCCTCGCGGTTGGAGGCACCGATGACGACCACGTTCTGCAGGCCTTCCACGCCGTCGATCTCGGCGAGCAGCTGCGGGACGATGGTGTTTTCCACGTCGGAGCTGACGCCGGAGCCGCGGGTGCGGAAGAGGGATTCCATCTCGTCGAAGAAGACGATGACAGGGGTGCCCTCGCTGGCCTTTTCGCGGGCTCGCTGGAAGACGAGGCGGATTTGCCGCTCGGTTTCGCCGACGTACTTGTTGAGGAGCTCGGGGCCCTTGATGTTGAGGAAGAAGCTCTTGCCGGCGGCCTGGCCGGTGACCTCGGCGACCTTTTTGGCCAGTGAGTTCGCGACGGCCTTGGCGATGAGTGTCTTTCCGCAGCCGGGGGGGCCGTAGAGCAGGACGCCCTTGGGCGGGCGGAGCTCGTGCTCCTTGAAGAGGTCGGGGTAGAGGTACGGCAGCTCGACCGCGTCGCGGATGGCTTCGATCTGGTTGCCGAGGCCGCCGATCTGTTCGTAGCCGATGTCGGGGACTTCTTCGAGGACGAGTTCTTCGACCTCGCTCTTGGGGACGACCTCGTAGACGTAGCCGGAGCGGGGTTCGAGCAGGAGGGCGTCGCCGGCGCGGATGGTGACGTCCAGCAGCGGCTCGGCGAGCCGTACCACCCGTTCCTCGTCGGTGTGGCCCAGTACGAGGGCGCGTTCGCCGTCCTCGAGGATTTCCTTGAGGGTGACGATGTCGCCGACGCGCTCGTATTCCATGGCTTCGACCACGTTGAGCGCTTCGTTGAGCATGACTTCCTGGCCGCGCCTGAGGTCGTCGAGGTCGACGCCGGGGCTGACGTTCACGCGGAGCTTGCGGCCGCCGGTGAAGATGTCTGCGGTGCCGTCCTCGTTGGCCTGCAGGAAGACGCCGAAGCCGGCGGGCGGCTGGGCGAGCCGGTCGACCTCTTCTTTGAGGGCCACGATCTGGTCGCGGGCCTCGCGGAGGGTGTTGGCCAGCCGTTCGTTCTGGGCGGACACGCCGGCCAGGTTGGTCTGCAGCTCGACGATCCGCTCTTCGAGAATCCTCGTGTGTCGCGGAGAGTCGGCGAGCTTGCGTCGCAGGACGGCGATCTCCTGCTCAAGGTAGGCGATCTGCCCGGCCGGGTCGTCGGACCCTCGTCCCGGGCGGATGCCGCGGTTCATGTCGTCGTCGTGGGCTGCCACGGTCCTCACCTCCTCCAAGGGGAGCTGGACGCTTCCAGACCCTACCTGGGTGGGTGTCGATTGAAACCCCTAGATCACCAAGACTGTCAAGGTGTGTCGTCGGTCACCCGGTGCGCTCTCCCTCGCACGGAGGGGATACCCACTCAACGTGATGGGGAAGCAGCTTGTTCCGGGCATTGCGTGGTCGAAAGCCTTCAGAACTGGCTGGAGTTGTCCGGTCGGGCTGGTGGGGCCAGTTCGCGGGCAGCACTCGGGGCGCTCCTACGATCGTTACGCAGAGCGACGGTTTGGGCGGGCGGTGTCACGGCCGGCCCGGCTGGATGTGGTGGGTGCCGGGACGGGGACGCCGTTGTTCTGGTCGGGCGCTGGTACCCGAGGGGGCGAGGGTGGAAACCCGTGGCGGTGGGGCGTGGGTGGAATGCGGGCGGAGGTAGGGTCGGGGGTGTTCAACAGCCGCTGGTGCGGACCCGGCTGGCCCGTGCGGTGCCGGTTCCGTCCGGCGAATCGACGGCAGGAGAGGTGACCGTGCAGCAGGAGGCCCCGGGCGGGGAGGCGCTGGAGGTCTGGATCGATCAGGATCTGTGTACCGGTGACGGGATCTGCGCCCAGTACGCCCCTGAGGTGTTCGAGCTGGACATCGACGGGCTGGCCTATGTGAAGGGCGCGGACGAGGAACTGCTGCAGGCTGCGGGGGCGACGGTGCCGGTGCCGTTGCCGCTGCTCACGGATGTGGTGGATTCGGCGAGGGAGTGTCCCGGCGAGTGCATTCATGTGCGCCGGGTCGGGGACGGGGTCGAGGTGTACGGGCCCGACGCGGAGTGAGTCCGGGCCGGGCCCGGTGGGTCAGACGCTGTGGGCGTCGGCGGGGGTGGAGCGGACGAACGCCCTGCCGTCCCAGTGCCATGTGACCGGGGTCTTGAGGTCGGGGCAGCAGTTGGGGACGGCGTCGGAGGAGTAGCCGAGGAGGGTGGCGCCGACTGTCCGTGTGTGCAGGGAGAGATCGGTGACGGTGAGCCGCTCCTTGGGGTCGACGAGGGTGGCGACGATGCGTGGTGTGCCGCTGTCGGTGGAGCCGGTGAGGACGTAGACGCCGTCGGGTGGGGTGCCCATGGCGGAGTCGCAGTGGACGACGGCGACGGTTTCCGGTTTGCCGTCGCCGTCGAGGTCTCCGGTGGCTTTCTTGGCGACCACGGCTCTGACGGGCCCGCACTGGAGCGGGAAGTCGACGCCGGTGGTGCTGGGCGGTGCGAGGGCGGCGGGGGCGGAGTCTGTGTGTGTGCCGGTGGCGGCCTGGGCGGCCGTGGCCGATCCGGGTTGTACGAGGGAGGAGAGGGCCACGACGCCGGCGACGGCTGTGGCGGTGGCCACCCAGTGGATGGGTCGGGTGTGGGTGTGGGCGAGCTCCGGAACGGCGGATTGCTGCACTAGGAGTGTCTCCTGTGAGGAGGGCTGTGCCGGTGGGGGTGGCCAGCATGGTGCCACACGTCACAGTGCGGGGGAACGGCGGGGTCCGGGATTCCCGCAGGCGGGGAGCTCGTCGTGAGTGCGGGGTGTTCTGGTGTTGTGTCAACGTGCGGGCGCCGTGCCCGAGTTCCCGTGGGTGCGGGGGAACTCGGGCACGGCGCCCTTGCGTTGTGCTCTGTGCGTGGTGCCCTGTGGGGGGCGGTCAGCGGCCGGTGCCGCCGTCGGCGTTGGGTCCGGCGTAGTCCTCGCCGTAGGCGCCCTTGGCGGGGCGGCGGCGGCGCATGGGGGGCTCGACTCCGTCGGCGAGGCGGCGGGCGGTGAGCAGGAAGCCGGTGTGGCCGATCATGCGGTGGTCGGGGCGGACGGCCAGGCCCTCGATGTGCCAGTTGCGGATCATGGTTTCCCAGGCGGTCGGCTCGTTGAAGCAGCCGATCTCGCGGATGGATTCCACGGTCCGGGCGAGCTGGGTGGTGGTGGCCACGTAGCAGCACAGGATGCCGCCGGGGACGAGTGCCTTGGAGACGGCCTCCAGGCATTCCCAGGGGGCGAGCATGTCGAGGATGACGCGGTCGACGTCGGTGTCGGACAGATTGTCCTGGAGGTCGCCGACGGTGAGCTGCCAGGCGGGGTGCGGGCCGCCGAAGTAGCGCTCGACGTTCTGCTGGGCGATGTCGGCGAAGTCCTCGCGGCGCTCGTAGGAGTGCAGCATGCCCTGGTCGCCGATGGCGCGCAGCAGGAAGCTGCTGAGCGAGCCGGAGCCGACGCCGGCTTCGACGACGCGTGCGCCGGGGAAGATGTCGGCGAAGGCGAGGATCTGCCCCGCGTCCTTGGGGTAGACGACGGCCGCCCCGCGGGGCATGGACAGGACGTAGTCGGGGAGCAGGGGGCGCAGCGCGAGGTAGGCGACGTTGCCGGTGGTGCGGACAACGCTGCCCTCGGGAGCGCCGATCAGTTCGTCGTGCGGGAAGGAGCCCTTGTGGGTGTGGAAGTTCTTCCCGGCTTCGAGCGTGAACGTGTAGTGGCGGCCCTTGGGGTCGGTCAGCTGTACCTGGTCCCCGACCTTGAAGGGCCCGCGCCTGCGGGCGGCACCGGTCGGTTCGGACATGTGACCAGACTACCGGCAGCTGCGGGGGGCGCCGACCACTGGACCCTGACGGCAGGGCCTAGGCGGGCGGGCGGGCCATGGCCTTGACGAAGGCGCGCTCGACGTCCGCTGCGGACAGGACGCCGTAGATCTCGCCGGTTTCCTCGATGACGAGGTATTCGGTGGCGGGGGTGGCGCGCAGGACGTCGAGGAGTTCTTCTCCGGCGAGCTCGGCGGAGACGCGCATGCCGTCGGTCAGGTCCTGGGCGAGGCCGCTGACGGGGACCCAGGGGCGGCGGTGTTCGGGTACGCCGACGATGGCGGACTCGCGGACCAGGGAGAGGGGGTTGCCGTGGGCGTCGACGACGACGAGGGCGCGGGCTCCGGCGGCGTTGGCGCGGCGCAGGGCTTCGGAGAGCGGGGTGTCGGTCTGGACGGGTACGGCGCGCCGGGTGAGGGTGCGGGCGCGCAGTTCGGGGAGGTGTTCGCGCAGGCGGGCCATGCGCAGGCTGTTGCCGGCGCCGGTCCAGATGATGGCGGCGAGGATGGCGGCGAGCAGGGCGTCGGTGACGGTGTCCATGCCGCCCGTGTCGGTGCTCTCGCCGCCGAGGGCGCCGGACTGGTTGAGCAGGGGCAGGCCGATGAGGACGGCGACGGCGAGGGCGCGGCCGACCCAGGCGGCGGCGATGGTGCCGCTCATGGGTTTGCCGGTGATTTTCCAGACGACGGCGCGGAGCATGCGGCCGCCGTCGAGGGGCAGGCCGGGGAGGAGGTTGAAGATCGCCACGATGAGGTTGGAGATCATCAGGCCGGCCAGCAGGACGCCGGTGACGGTGCCGGGTTCGACGGGTTTCATGGCGAGGTAGAACAGTCCGGCGAGGACGAGGGAGAGCAGGGGGCCGACGAAGGCGAGGACGAATTCCCGGCCGGGGGTCTCGGCCTCTTTCTCGATTTCGGAGACGCCGCCGAAGAACTGCAGCTGGATCCGGCGGACCGGGAGCCTGAAGCGGATCGCGGCGACGGTGTGGGCCAGTTCGTGGACGAGGACGGAGGCGTAGAAGGCGACGGCGAAGAACAGGGAGACCAGGTAGCGGGCGGCGCCCAGCTCGGGCAGGACGCGGTCGAGCTGGCCGCCGAAGACCCAGGTGATCAGGGCGGCGACGAGGAACCAGCTCGGCGCGACGTACACCGGCACGCCGAACGGCCGGCCCATGAGGATGCCTCCCCCGGGTTCCTTGGGGCGCGGCTGCGGCGGTTCGCCCTTGGCGATACCGGTGTGGGCGAGCGACCTGTGTTCGGGCTCGGCGCCGCCGCTGGTTGCGTCGGTGTCCGCGTCGGCGTGGGTGCCGGGGGTGTCCTTGGTGGGTTGAGCGGGGCGTGGGAGCGGCGGTCGGTCGGTCGCGTCGCCGGGGTTCTCGGTGTCGGGCTCGGCGGCTGGGGAGGCCGAGGGTTCTCGGGGCTCCGGGCCGGCGGGGTGGGTGGGGCCGGTGGTCGGGGCCGTTGGACCCGCGGGGTGCTCGGCCGGCTCGTCGTTGCCGGACCGCGGCTGCCCGCTTCCGCCGCTCACGTCCACGGTGTCCCCTCGTTCGAAGCGTCTTCCGCACCTGCCGGACGGAAGGGTCTCCGGTCGATGGTATGCGGCCGTGGTGGCGTGTTTCGCCCCGGCACCCGTTGTGTTCGCCGCGTGGTCGCGCGGTCCTGGCGGGCGGCGGCTGCGTGACTGTCAGTGGTGGGCCGTAAGGTCTGTGGACATGGACAGCAGCATCGAGGACGCGGGAGCCCTGTCGGGCCGCGCCGAGCAGACGGATCCGGGCGAGGCGCCGGCGACGACGCCCATGGCGGCTCCGGCGGCTCCCGTGGCGGTGCCGAGCCCGTCGACGGCTGCGGAGGTGACCGGGGCACCTCACTCCGCGGACGCTTCCCCCGCTTCCGGGACGTCTCCGGTGGCCGGGGGATCCTCCGGTTCCGAGACGTCCGCCGCGGTCGAGGACGCTGCTGCTGCCGAGGCGTCCGCCGCTCCCCATGCAGCCGGCGCTCCCCGTGCGGTCCAGGGCGCTCCTGCTCCGGACGCACCCGCCACTTCCGGGACCTCTCCTGCTGCCGGGACCTCTCCTGCTGCCGGGGTCTCTGCGGCTGACGAGGCCTCCCCCTCTTCCGCGGACTCCCCGGCTGCCAAGGCCTCCGCCTCCCCTGACGTCTCCCCGGCTTCCGAGGCGTCCCCGGCCTCGGCGGCGTCCTCCGCGTCCGGTGTGGTGCCCGGGGCCGAGGCGGTGGAGGGAACCGCCGCCGGAGCCGGTGGTGAGCGTGTCGCCATGGCGCCCACGTCGCTGTCGCCTTCCCGGGCCGGCGATTTCATGCAGTGTCCGTTGTTGTACCGGTTCCGGGTGATCGACCGGCTGCCGGAGAAGCCGAGCGCGGCGGCGACGCGGGGCACGCTGGTGCACGCGGTGCTGGAGCGGCTGTTCGACGCGCCGGCGGCGGAGCGGACCGCACCGCGGGCCAAGGCGCTGATCCCGGGTCAGTGGGACCGGCTGCGGGAGACCAGGCCGGAGGTCACGGAGCTGTTCGCCGACGACCCGGAGGGAGAGCGGCTGGCCGGGTGGCTGACGGAGGCCGAGCGGCTGGTCGAGCGCTGGTTCACGCTGGAGGATCCGACGCGGCTGGAGCCGGCCGAGCGGGAGCTGTTCGTGGAGGCCGAGCTGGAGTCGGGGCTGCGGCTGCGCGGGATCATCGACCGCGTGGACGTGGCACCGACCGGTGAGGTGCGGATCGTCGACTACAAGACGGGGAAGGCGCCGAGGCCGGAGTACTCGGAGGGGGCGCTGTTCCAGATGAAGTTCTACGCCCTGGTGGTGTGGCGGTTGAAGCGGGTCGTGCCGCGCCGGCTCCAGCTGGTCTACCTCGGCAGCGGGGACGTGCTGACCTACGACCCGGTTCCCGCCGATCTGGAGCGGGTGGAGCGCAAGCTGCACACGCTGTGGGACGCCATCAGAAAGGCCACGGAGACCGGGGAGTGGCGGCCACGGCCGACGAAGTTGTGCGGCTGGTGCGACCATCAGGCGCACTGTCCCGAGTTCGGAGGCACCCCGCCGCCGTATCCGCTGCCGGTGCGGGCGGCCGAGTCAGGGACGGTGTCAGGCGGAGAAGCCGGGCAGGGCAGAATGGGCCGGGACTAGCGAAGGAGTGTCACGTGGCCATCCGTGTCCTACTGGTCGACGACCAGCCCCTGCTGCGTACGGGTTTCCGGATGATCCTGGAGGCCGAGCAGGACATCGCGGTCGTGGGCGAGGCCGGTGACGGCCTGCAGGCCCTCGATCAGGTACGGGCCCTGCAGCCGGACGTCGTGCTGATGGACATCCGTATGCCGCGGATGGACGGGGTGGAGGCGACCCGTCAGATCACCGGGCCCGGCCGGGACGGTCCGGCGAAGGTGCTGGTGCTGACCACGTTCGATCTGGACGAGTACGTGGTGGAGGCGCTGCGGGCCGGGGCCAGCGGCTTCATGCTGAAGGACGCGCCGGCCGACGAGCTGGTGCAGGCGATCCGGGTCGTCGCGGCCGGTGAGGCGATGCTGGCGCCGAGCATCACGCGTCGGCTGCTGGACAAGTACGCCACGCATCTGCCCTCCGGTGAGGAGCCGGTGCCGGACACGCTGAACACTCTCACCGACCGTGAGGTGGAGGTGCTGAAGCTGGTGGCGCGCGGCCTGTCGAACGCGGAGATCGCGGCCGACCTGTTCGTCAGTGAGACGACGGTGAAGACGCATGTGGGGCATGTGCTGACCAAGCTGGGTCTCAGGGACCGGGTGCAGGCGGCGGTGTACGCGTACGAGAGCGGGCTGGTGCGTCCCGGCGCGCAGTAGGCGGACGGTTCGCTGACGACGCCGAAGGGCGCCCCTCCCGCGTGGAGAAGGGCGCCCTTCGTCGTCTGCGGCGCCTGTGGCGTCAGCAGGTGCCGGCAGTGTCAGCAGGTGTCAGCTCTTGCTGAGTTCCCAGAACCGGAACACGGTGGAGGCGTCCAGGCAGTACTCCAGGCCGTAGACGCCGTCGCGGACGACCGCGTACTGCTTGGCCTGCCAGACGGGCAGGACGGGCAGTTCGGCGGCGACGATGTTCTGCAGCCGGCCGAAGTCCTTGTCGGTGGCGGCCCGGTCGCTCTGCGCGGCGGTGTCGGGGATCAGGGTGCCGGAGATGGTGTGGTTGCTGTAGTTGTTGTCCAGCACGTTGCCCTTGCCGAAGAACGGCGCGGTGAAGTTGTCGGGGTCCGGGTAGTCGGGCACCCAGCCCTTGACGTAGACGCCGTACTTGCCGGCGGCGATGTCCTTCTCGTACTGGTCGAAGGCGACGGACTTGACCTCGGCGTCGAACAGGCCGCTGGCGTTCAGCTGTCCGGCGATGGCCTTCAGTTCCTCGTCGGTGGCGGGGCCGTAACGCGACGGTGTGGACCACAGGGTGAGCTTGACCTTGCCGGTCATGCCGTCGGCGCGCAGTGCGGCGGCGGCCTTGGCCCGGGAGGGGCGGGCGCCGTAGGTGTCGAAGAAGGCGGTGTTGTGGCCGACGATGCCCGCCGGGATGATCGAGTACAGCGGGGTGGCGGTGCCCTGGTAGACGTTCTTGATGAGGGCGTCGCGGTCGATGAGGTAGGCCATGGCCTTGCGGACGCCGAGCTTTCCGGCGACCGGGTCCTGCATGTTGAAGACCAGGTGCTGGACCTCGGCGCTGGTTCCCTCGATGACGTCGATGCCCTTGCTGCCGTCCTGCTGGTCGAGGCCGGCGACGTCGGAGGCGGACAGGCCTCGGTAGGCGAGGTCGATGTCGCCGTCGTTCAGGGCCTTCTTCAGGGCGGTGCGGTCGCCGTGGAAGAACTTCAGGGTGACGCCGGAGTTCTTGACCTTGGCGGTGCCCTTGTAGTTGTCGTTGACGGAGAAGACCGCCTTGTCCTTGTCGAAGGAGTCCAGCTTGTAGGGGCCGGAGCCGACGGCCTGGTGGTCGGTGCGCAGGCCGCCCGCGTCGTACTGGCGGTGGTCGACGATGGAGCCGGCACCGGAGGCGATCTTGCTGGGGAAGGTGGCGTCGGAGGTCTTCAGGTGGAAGACGACCGTCTTCGCGTCGGGGGTGTCGATGCCGCCGAGCATCGGGAACATGATCGCGGGCCCGGCGGGGTCGTTGATCTTCAGCATGCGGTCGAAGGAGAACTTCACGTCCTTCGAGGTGAGGGCGTCACCGTTGCTGAATTTCAGGCCGTCCTTGAGTTGGCAACGGTACTCGGTGGCGCGGGAGTCGGTGAAGGAGCACGCCTTCGCCAGTTCCGGCTGGGGTTGGGTGGCGCCCTTGGGGAAGCTGAGCAGCGACTGGAAGACGTTGTCGAACAACAGCCAGGAGCCGGGGTCGTAGCCGGATGCCGGGTCCGTGGCGAGGACGTCGTCGGACATCCCCATCACCACGGAGGAGCCGGTACCCCCGGAACCACCGGTCTCCGAGCCGCAGCCGGTCAACAGGCCGGAGGCCAGCCCCGCCACGATGGGCAGGACTGGCCACTGGTTGCGCATGTTCACTTGAAATGTGCCTTGTCGTCGGTTCGTCATCCCGGGGCCGCCGTCCTGGCCCGGGTTGTCCGGGGGCAGTGGTCCCTGGCCCCGGATGAGAGAGCCGTCAGCCGCTCACACCGCGGCTGAGCTCCCACAGCTGAAGCGTCGAGGAGGAGTTGAGGGCGTAGGCGACACCGGTGATGTCGTCCCGCGCGGCGACGTACTGCTTGCCCTGCCACAGTGGCAGAACGGGGACGTCGTCGGCGACGGTGTCCTGGATCTGCGTCAGGCTCTTGGCGGCGTTGAGCCGGTTGGCCTCGCGGCGGGACTGAGGGATCAGGGTGTGCTGGATGGTGCCGTTGGAGTACGGCGAGCCGAGGAAGTTGTCCTTGTCGAGGAAGGGCGCGAGGAAGTTGTCGGCGTCGGGGAAGTCGGGGAACCAGCCCATGCCGTAGACGTCGTACTGGCCCTTCCGCTCCGCCGGACGGAAGGTCTCCCAGGGGTGGCCCTGGATGGAGACGTCGAACAGGCCGCTGTTGTTGAGCTGCTGCTGCAGGACCTCGAACTCCTTCTTCGTGGCGGAGCCGTAGTGGTCGGTGGTGTAGTGCAGGGTCAGCTTGACCGGGGTGGTGATGCCGGCCTGGGTCAGCAGGTCCTTGGCCTTGGCGACGCTGGGGTTGCCGTACTTGTTGAAGAACGAGTTGGAGTGGCCGGTGACGGTGGCGGGGACGAGCGAGTACAGCGGCTCGGCCTGGGTGCCGTAGACCTTGGAGACGAGGGCCGCGCGGTCGATGAGCTGGGCCATGGCCTGGCGTACGGCCTTGGACTTCACCGTCGGCGCGTTGGTGTTGAAGGCCAGGTAGCGGATCTCCAGGCCCGGCATGTCGACCAGGTCGGCCTTGTCGTCGCTGCCGGCGTCCAGCTTCTGGATCTGGGCGGGCGACATGGTGCGGGTCATGACGTCGATGTCACCCTTGTCGATGGCGGCGCCCATGGCGTCGGCATCGCTGAAGGAACGCAGTTCGACCTTGTCGTTGTTCACCGTCACGGAACCCTTGTAGGAGGGGTTCTTGGTGAAGGTGGCGTTGGTCATCGCGTTGCCGCTGACGTCGGCCTGGAAGGTGTAGGGGCCCGAGCCGTCGACCTCGAAGCCGTCGCGCAGCTTGTCCTTCTGGTAGTCCTTCGGGTTGATGATGCCCGCGACCGGGGTGGACAGCTTGTACGGGAACGTGGCGTCGGCCGTCTTGAGGTGGAAGATGACCTCGCGGTCGCCCTGGGTCTCGATGGTGTCGATGGTGTTCAGCAGGGCGGACACACCGCTGTCGGCCTTGATGCGCAGGGCGCGCTCGATGGAGAACTTGACGTCCTGGGCGGTCACCGGGTCGCCGCTCGCGAACTTCAGGCCGTCGCGGAGCTTGCAGGCGTAGCGTTCGCTGCCGCTGTCGGTGAAGGAGCAGCTCTCGGCGGCGTCCGGGATGGGGTCGCCCTCGCCCTTGGGCTGCGCCATCAGCGTCTGCACGGTCTGGCGCAGGATGTTCCAGGTGCCGACGTCGTAGGCGTAGGCGGGGTCGAGGGGTGCCGGGGCGTCGCTGGTGGCGGTGAACCGGTCCGTGGTGCCGACGACGATGGCGTCGCCGCTCTTGCTCCCGCTGTCGGATCCACCGCACGCGGCGAGAACCGGGGTGAGCAGGCCGGCCACCGCCGGCAGCACCAAAGTCTTGCGGTTCATCGGGGAGTTTCTCCAGAGCTGTTCGAGTCCGTGTATCCACCATGCATGGGTGGTGCGGCGGATCACGGGGGGTTGCGGCGATGTTCTCGCGATGAGATTAGTCCGCGCCCGCAGGAGGGTTCACAGCCGCGCGAGTTGACCCGCCATCACGCAGTGGAACCAGGTGCGGACAGACCGAAAACCCGACAGCGGCAGGATTAGTGCAGCTTCCCACCAATCGGGACACAAAGACCCGACGGTCAGGCCCGGACAGGGGCGATCAGCACACTTTGGCCGGATTGTCGAGTCTCTTGAGGGTGAGGAACGTCACACTCCAACTGTGTGACGAGTCAGCAGAAATTCAGTCGCGCGGCCTGACCGGAATTCCACTCGGGTGTACTTCCCCGGAAATTTGTCCAACCCGGCCAATGGACATGGCACTCCCCCAAACTCTTCGAGCCCGGGGGTACCCGCAGTGAACGGCTAGCGCATTTCCGTCATCAGGCCGCGGAGAAATGCCAGGTCGACCTCTTCCAGAGAGGTCACGACGGTGCGTCCCTCGGCCGGGGTGATGGGGGCGATGGAGGGTACGGCGACCACGCGGCAGCCCGCGGCCTCGGCGGCGGCGACACCGGTCGCGGTGTCCTCGACCACCGCGCATCTGTCCGGCTCCGCACCGAGCCCGGCGGCGGCGAGCAGGTAGGGGTCGGGGAAGGGCTTGGTGCGCGTGACCTCGTCGCCGGCGATGGACAGGGCGAAGTGGTGCGGGCCGAGCGTGCTCAGCACGCGGTCGATGATGCGCCGGTGGGAGGCCGAGACCAGGGCCGTGGGGATGGCGTGCTCGTGGAGTTCGGCCAGCAGGCGGGCGGCGCCCGGCATCAGCGGCAGGGCATGGTCGATGCGGTCCTCGAAGCCCTCGTTGAGCAGCTCGGTGAGTTCGGCGAGGGTGATGTCGGCGCCGGTGGCCTCGATGAGGAAGCCGGCGCTGCGGGTCATGGGTCCGCCGACGACGACGTGCCGCCAGGAGTCGTCCAGGGCGTGGCCGAGGCCGGCGAAGATCTCGACCTCGACGTCCCACCAGAAGCCCTCGGTGTCCACCAGGGTGCCGTCCATGTCCAGGAGTACGGCCTGCAGGGCTGAGCCTTCCGCCGTACGGGTTCCGAGCGCGGGGACCGTGCTGGTCATCCGGGCGCACCTCCTTGAGGGACGAGCAGGCCGGTTCCCGGACAGGGAACCGGCCTGTAGTGGGCCGACAAGTGTACGCCGCCGCCACCGGAAACGCCTCGTTTATCACTCACGACATGGGGTATCCCTTGAACACCCCGGAGCGCTCACCGGGCGTTGAAGTACTTCGCCTCCGGATGATGGATCACGATCGCGTCCGTGGACTGCTCGGGGTGCAGCTGGAACTCCTCGGACAGGTGGACGCCGATCCGCTCCGGCCGGAGCAGGTCCGCGATCTTGGCGCGGTCCTCCAGGTCGGGGCAGGCGCCGTAGCCCAGGGAGAAGCGGGCCCCGCGGTACTTCAGGGCGAACATGTCCTCGATGTCGGCCGGGTCCTCACCGGCGAAGCCGAGTTCGGAGCGGACCCGGGCGTGCCAGTACTCGGCGAGCGCCTCGGCCAACTGGACGGACAGG
The DNA here is from genome assembly GCF_040634095.1 of Streptomyces sp. NPDC007205. NCBI lineage: Bacteria > Bacillati > Actinomycetota > Actinomycetes > Kitasatosporales > Streptomycetaceae > Streptomyces > Streptomyces sp. NPDC007205. The sequence goes on along the minus strand of NZ_JBEYEW010000013.1, from coordinate 163,832 downwards.
CCGTGCAGTTCGAGGTAGTCGCGGTAGGAGTTGGCCTCGAAGAGCTTCGCGGTCTCCTCGCCGATGCGCGAGCCGACGGTGACGACCTGGAGGCCGACGACGTCGGTCTCCCCCGACTCCTGCGGCCGGAAGAAGTCGGCCAGGCACAACCGGCGGCCGCGGCGCTGGCGCGGGAAGGTGAACCGGGTGCGTTCGTTGCCGTGCTCGTCCAGGATGATCAGGTCGTCGTCCTTGGAGACGCAGGGGAAGTAGCCGTAGACGACGGCCGCTTCGAGCAGGTTCTCCGTCTGCAGCCGGTCCAGGAGGCCGCGCAGCCGGGGCCGGCCCTCGGTCTCCGCCAGTTCCTCGTACGACGGTCCCTCGCCGGTGCGGGCCTGCTTCAGTCCCCACTGGCCCTTGAACAGCGCGCCCTCGTCGAGCCAGCTCGCGTACTCCTTGAGCTGGATGCCCTTGACGATCCGGGTGTCCCAGAACGGCGGGGTGGGCACCGGGTTGTCGGTGGCCACGTCGGAGCGGACGTGCCCCTCCTCCGGGCGCTCCTCGACCACGGCGGCCGTCGCACGGACCCGGCGCTGCCTGAGTTCGGGCAGCTTGGCGCCGGGCAGGCCGCGCTTGACGCCGATGAGGGCGTCCATCAGGCGCAGGCCCTCGAAGGCGTCGCGGGCGTAGCGGACCTCGCCCTCGTAGATCTCGTGCAGGTCCTGTTCGACGTAGGCACGGGTCAGGGCGGCGCCGCCGAGGATGACGGGGAAGCGGGCGCCCAGGCCGCGCTGGTTCAGCTCCTCCAGGTTCTCCTTCATGATCACGGTGGACTTCACCAGCAGCCCGGACATGCCGATGACGTCGGCCCGGTGCTCCTCGGCGGCTTCCAGGATCGCGGAGACGGGCTGCTTGATGCCCAGGTTGACGACGTTGTAGCCGTTGTTGGACAGGATGATGTCGACGAGGTTCTTGCCGATGTCGTGCACGTCGCCGCGCACGGTCGCGAGGACGATGGTGCCCTTGCCCTCGGCGTCCGACTTCTCCATGTGCGGTTCGAGGTGGGCGACGGCCGTCTTCATGACCTCGGCGGACTGCAGGACGAACGGCAGCTGCATCTGGCCGGAGCCGAACAGTTCGCCGACGACCTTCATCCCGTCCAGGAGGGTGTCGTTGACGATGTCCAGGGCGGGCCGGTCCTGCAGGGCCTCGTCCAGGTCGGCCTCCAGGCCGTTGCGCTCGCCGTCGATGATGCGGCGCTTGAGGCGCTCCTCCAGCGGCAGCGCGGCCAGCTCCTCGGCCTTGCCGGCCTTCAGGGACTTCGCGGTGGCGCCCTCGAAGAGCTGCATGAGCTTCTGCAGGGGGTCGTAGCCCTCGGACCTGCGGTCGTAGATCAGGTCGAGAGCCGTGGTGACCTGCTCCTCGTCGAACCGGGCGATCGGCAGGATCTTGGAGGCGTGGACGATCGCCGAGTCCAGGCCCGCCTTGACGCACTCGTCGAGGAAGACGGAGTTGAGCAGGATGCGGGCGGCCGGGTTCAGACCGAAGGAGATGTTGGACAGGCCCAGGGTGGTCTGCACGGCCGGGTGGCGACGCTTCAGCTCCCGGATGGCCTCGATGGTGGCGAGGCCGTCCTTGCGGGACTCCTCCTGACCGGTGCAGATGGTGAAGGTCAGGGTGTCGATGAGGATGTCCTCCTCACGGATGCCCCAGTTCCCGGTCAGGTCGGCGATCAGCCGTTCGGCGATCTCGACCTTCTTCTCGGGGGTGCGGGCCTGGCCCTCCTCGTCGATGGTCAGCGCGATCAGGGCGGCGCCGTGCTCCCGGGCCAGCTGGGTGACCTTGGCGAAGCGGGAGTCGGGGCCGGCGCCGTCCTCGTAGTTCACGGAGTTGATGACCGCGCGGCCGCCGAGCTTCTCCAGGCCGGCCCGGATGACGTCGACCTCGGTGGAGTCCAGCACGAGCGGCAGGGTGGAGGCGGTGGCGAAGCGGCCGGCGAGTTCCTCCATGTCGGCGACGCCGTCGCGGCCGACGTAGTCGACGCACAGGTCGAGCAGGTGCGCGCCCTCGCGGATCTGCTCCCGCGCCATCTCCACACAGTCGTCCCAGCGGCCCTGCAGCATGGCCTCGCGGAACTTCTTGGAGCCGTTGGCGTTGGTGCGCTCGCCGATCGCCAGGTAGGAGGTGTCCTGGCGGAACGGCACCGACTGGTACAGCGACGCCGCCCCCGGCTCGGGGCGCGGGTCACGGGCGGGCGGGGTGAGATCCTTCACGCGCTCGACGACCTGGCGCAGGTGCTCGGGGGTGGTGCCGCAGCAGCCGCCGACGAGCGAGAGGCCGTACTCGCGGACGAAGGTCTCCTGGGCGTCGGCCAGCTCGGGCGCGGTCAGCGGGTAGTGGGCGCCGTCCTTGCCGAGGACGGGCAGACCCGCGTTGGGCATGCACGACAGCGGGATGCGGGCGTTGCGGGCGAGGTAGCGCAGGTGCTCGCTCATCTCGGCCGGGCCGGTGGCGCAGTTCAGGCCGATCATGTCGATGCCGAGCGGCTCCAGCGCGGTGAGGGCCGCGCCGATCTCGGAGCCGAGCAGCATGGTGCCGGTGGTCTCGACGGTGACCGACACGATGACCGGCAGGTCCAGGCCGAGGGCGTCGAGGCCGCGGCGGGCGCCGAGGACGGCGGCCTTGGTCTGCAGCAGGTCCTGGGTGGTCTCCACGAGCAGCGCGTCGGCGCCGCCGGTGACCAGGCCCTCGGCGTTGCGCTGGTAGGCGTCGCGCAGGGTGGTGTACGGGGCGTGACCGAGGGTCGGCAGCTTGGTGCCGGGGCCGATCGAGCCGAGGACCCAGCGGGGGCGGCCGTCCTCGGCGGTGAACTCGTCGGCGACCTCGCGGGCGACCCGGGCGCCCGCCTCGGACAGCTCGTGGACGCGGTCGGAGATGTCGTACTCGCCGAGGGCGGAGTGGTTGGCCCCGAAGGTGTTGGTCTCGACGCAGTCGACGCCCACGGCGAAGTACGCCTCGTGGACGGAGCGGACGATGTCGGGGCGGGTGAGGTTGAGGATCTCGTTGCAGCCCTCGAGCTGCTGGAAGTCCTCCAGCGTGGGTTCCTGGGCCTGGAGCATGGTGCCCATGGCTCCGTCGGCGACCACCACACGGGTGGCGAGCGCCTGGCGGAGCGCGGACGCACGGGTCCGGCTGTCGGCGGAAGGGGACGGTGGCAACGAGGCCATGAAGGGGCTCCCTAGATGCGACGGCTGTCGGCTATGCGGCTTCCCCGGCAGGCGGGGATGCCGCACGGCGTCAGAGTAACCGGGAGTCGGCTTGGATGGGCAGCGGCGTCCACAGGCCGGACGCGGGTGGCCCGTGTGCCACGGCCAGGTCACGTGTGATGTAACAGGTGCCGTCCGACCATTAGCGGGAGGTCGGCATGGACCGGTAGTGTTCGACATTGCCGAACGGCGGGTAACGGTACGGATGACGGTGCGCGACAGGTGTCGTCACCGGCGGACGGTACGGCGGCGTTCGGCGGCAGTCGAAGGAGACGGAGGCAGGACGGCGATGGCACGGAACATCCAGTCGCTCGAACGGGCGGCCGCGATGCTGCGGCTGCTCGCGGGCGGCGAGCGACGGCTCGGCCTGTCGGACATCGCCTCGTCACTGGGTCTCGCCAAGGGCACCGCTCACGGCATTCTGCGCACCCTCCAGCAGGAGGGGTTCGTGGAGCAGGACGACAACTCCGGGCGTTACCAGCTGGGCGCGGAGCTGCTGCGCCTGGGCACCACCTATCTGGATGTGCACGAGCTGCGGGCGCGGGCCCTGGTGTGGACGGACGACCTGGCCCGGTCCAGCGGCGAGAGCGTGTACCTCGGGGTGCTGCACCAGCAGGGCGTACTGATCGTGCACCACGTCTTCCGGCCGGACGACAGCCGGCAGGTGCTGGAGATCGGCGCGATGCAGCCGCTGCACTCCACCGCGCTGGGCAAGGTGCTCTCGGCCTATGACCCGGTCGCGCACAGCGAGGCGCTGGAGGCCGACCGCAAGCCCTTCACCGACCGCACGGTGTGCGACATGGACGACTTCGAGCACCTTCTCGATCTCACCCGCGCGCGCGGCTACGCGGCGGACGTGGAGGAGACCTGGGAGGGTGTGGCGTCGGTCGCCGCGCCCGTCCACGACCGGCGCCGCATGCCCGTGGGCGCGGTCGGTATCACCGGTGCCGTGGAACGGCTGTGCCGGGACGGCGAGCTGCGTTCCGAGCTGATCGCCGCGGTGCGCGACTGTGCCCGCGCGGTGTCCAGGGATCTGGGCGCGGGACGGTTCTGAGGGGCTGAGCGCTCCCCCGGGAGGGAACCGGGACGCCGGGCGGCGTTCCGGTTGTCGCCATACCCTGAAATGGACATATAGGGCTAACCCATACGTCAGTGCGCGAAGAGTGATAACCGGCAACGATCAATAACGATCCTGTTTTCGATAACAGAACCCTTGACGCATGCGTAACGCCGAAGCAAGACTCCCGTCCATCGGTCGGCATTGTCGAACACCTACCGGCAATACGCGCTAGAGTGTGACAACGCCAAGGGCCGGCATCGCTCTCACCCCCGAGGGCGCCAGAACCCCCGGTGGGACCCGGGGTTCGGCGAACCCTGGACGAAGGACAAAGGAGTCGCGGGTGTCCAGCTCCGACATCTTCATCGGCGAGACCATCGGTACCGCCATACTCATCCTGCTCGGCGGCGGCGTCTGCGCGGCCGTCACGCTGAAGGCCTCCAAGGCCCGTAACGCCGGTTGGCTCGCCATCGCCTTCGGGTGGGGCTTCGCCGTCATGACGGCCGTCTACATCTCCGGACCGCTCTCCGGTGCGCACCTCAACCCGGCCGTCACCGTCGCCCTGGCCATCAAGGACGGCGAGTGGAGCAACGTTCCGGTCTACTTCGCCGGCCAGCTGCTCGGCGCGATGATCGGCGCGACCCTGGTGTGGGTCGCCTACTACGGACAGTTCCACGCCCATCTGACCGACAAGGAGATCGTCGGCGGTCCGGGCGCGCAGGCCACCACGGCCAAGGCGGTCGAGGCGCAGGAGAAGGGCGCCGGCCCGGTCCTCGGCGTCTTCTCCACCGGTCCGGAGATCCGCAACGTGGCGCAGAACCTCGCCACCGAGATCATCGGCACCGTCGTGCTGATCCTGGCGGTCCTCACGCAGGGCCTGAACGACAAGGGCAACGGCCTCGGTCTCCTCGGCGGTCTGATCACCGCGTTCGTGGTGGTGTCGATCGGTCTGTCGCTCGGCGGCCCGACGGGCTACGCGATCAACCCGGCCCGTGACCTGGGTCCGCGCATCGTGCACGCCCTGCTGCCGCTGCCCAACAAGGGCGGTTCCGACTGGGCTTACGCCTGGATCCCGGTGGTCGGTCCGCTGATCGGCGGCGCGATCGCTGCAGGCATATACAACGTCGCCTTCGCTTAGAACGCACTCGAAGCACGCGCCGTACGTACAGCCCCCTCACCACGGATCTTTCAGGAGCACACAGTGACCGACGCCCACACCGCAGGCCCGTTCATCGCGGCCATCGACCAGGGCACGACTTCCTCGCGCTGCATCGTCTTCGACAAGGACGGCCGGATCGTCTCCGTCGACCAGAAGGAGCACGAGCAGATCTTCCCGAAGCCGGGCTGGGTCGAGCACAACGCCAATGAGATCTGGACCAACGTCCAGGAAGTCGTCGCCGGAGCCATCCAGAAGGCCGGCATCACCCGTGACGACATCAAGGCCATCGGCATCACCAACCAGCGCGAGACCACCGTGCTGTGGGACAAGAACACCGGTGAGCCCGTCTACAACGCCCTCGTCTGGCAGGACACCCGCACCGACTCCCTGTGCCGGGAGCTGGGCCGCAACGTCGGCCAGGACCGCTTCCGCCGCGAGACCGGCCTGCCGCTGGCCTCGTACTTCTCCGGCCCCAAGGCCCGCTGGCTGCTCGACAACGTCGACGGCCTGAAGGAGCGCGCCGAGGCGGGCGACATCCTCTTCGGCACCATGGACACCTGGGTCATCTGGAACCTGACCGGCGGTGTCAACGGCGGCAGGCACGTCACCGACGTCACCAACGCCTCCCGCACCCTTCTCATGAACCTGCACACCATGCAGTGGGACGAGAAGATCGCCGAGTCGATCGGCGTGCCGCTGCAGATCCTGCCGGAGATCCGTTCCTCGGCCGAGATCTACGGCGAGGTCACCGGCGGCAAGCTGGGCGACCTGCTCGGCGGCATCCCGGTCGCCTCCGCGCTCGGTGACCAGCAGGCGGCCCTGTTCGGCCAGTGCTGTTTCTCCGAGGGCGAGACCAAGTCCACCTACGGCACCGGCACCTTCATGGTGATGAACACCGGTGACAAGATCATCAACTCCTACGCCGGTCTGCTGACCACGGTCGGCTACAAGATCGGTGAACAGCCGACGGTCTACGCCCTGGAGGGCTCGATCGCCGTCACCGGCTCCCTGGTGCAGTGGATGCGCGACCAGATGGGCCTGATCTCCACCGCCGCCGAGATCGAGACGCTCGCGCTCTCGGTCGAGGACAACGGCGGCGCCTACTTCGTGCCGGCCTTCTCCGGTCTGTTCGCCCCGCACTGGCGTTCCGACGCCCGCGGTGTGATCGCCGGTCTGACCCGGTACGTCACCAAGGCGCACCTCGCGCGCGCCGTCCTTGAGGCCACCGCCTGGCAGACGCGGGAGATCGCCGACGCCATGGTCAAGGACTCCGGCGACGAGCTGGTGGCCCTGAAGGTCGACGGCGGCATGACCTCCAACAACCTGCTGATGCAGACCCTCGCCGACGTTCTGGACGCACCGGTGGTGCGCCCGATGGTCGCCGAGACCACCTGCCTCGGCGCCGCCTACGCCGCCGGCCTGGCCGTCGGCTTCTGGTCCAGCACCGACGAACTGCGCGCCAACTGGCGCCGGGCCGCCGAATGGACCCCCCAGATGGACGCGGACATCCGCGACCGTGAGTACAAGAACTGGCTCAAGGCCGTCGAGCGGACCATGGGCTGGATCGAGGACGAGAGCTGAGCGGCTCAAGACAGCTCAGACAGCTCTGACGAGGAGTAAGTACCCGACATGACCAGTCAGTCCACCCTGCAGACCGCGCCTGCCCTGGGGAAGCACCCGGCCTCCGGCTCCAACCCGAGCCGGGCCGAGACCAGGGAGCAGCTCTCCAAGGCGTCGTACGACCTTCTGGTGATCGGCGGCGGCATCCTGGGCATCTCCACCGCCTGGCACGCCGCGCAGTCCGGGCTCAGGGTGGCGCTGGTCGACGCCGGCGACTTCGCCGGCGCCACCTCCTCCGCCTCCTCCAAGCTGCTCCACGGCGGTCTGCGGTACCTGCAGACCGGCGCGGTGAAGCTGGTGGCGGAGAACCACTTCGAGCGCCGTGCGGTCTCCCGCCAGGTGGCCCCCCACCTGGCGAACCCGCTCACCTTCTACCTCCCCGTGTACAAGGGGGGCCCGCACGGCGCGGCGAAGCTCGGCGCGGGCGTGTTCGCCTACTCCGCGCTCTCCGCGTTCGGCGACGGCGTCGGCCACCTGCTCTCGCCCGCCAAGGCGGCGCAGGACGTGCCCGAGCTGCGCACCGAGAACCTCAAGGCCGTGGCCGTGTACGGCGACGACCAGATGAACGACGCGCGCATGGCGCTGATGACGGTCCGCGCGGCCGTCGAGGCGGGCGCGGTCGTCCTCAACCACGCCGAGGTCACCGGCCTGCGCTTCACCAACGGCCGGGTCACCGGCGCCGACCTCAAGGACCGGACCTCCGGTGACGAGTTCGGCGTCAACGCCCGTCTGGTACTGAACGCCACCGGCCCGTGGGTGGACCACCTGCGCAGGATGGAGGACCCGAACGCGGCGCCGTCCATCCGCCTGTCCAAGGGCGCGCACCTGGTCCTCAAGCGCACCTCCCCCTGGAAGGCGGCGCTCGCGACCCCCATCGACAAGTACCGCATCACCTTCGCCCTCCCCTGGGAGGACATGCTGCTGCTCGGCACCACGGACGAGGAGTTCGAGGGCGACCCGGCGGACGTGTCCGTCACCGAGAAGGACATGGCCCAGATACTGGACGAGGCCGCGTTCTCCGTCCGGGACCAGCAGCTCAAGCGCGACCTGATCACCTACGCCTTCGCCGGCCTGCGCGTCCTGCCGGGCGGCCCCGGCGACACCGCCAAGGCCAAGCGCGAGACCGTGGTGACCGAGGGCAAGGGCGGCATGCTGTCCGTCGCGGGCGGCAAGTGGACGACCTTCCGGCACATCGGCCGTACGATCATGAAGAAGCTGGAGGCGCTGCCGGGCCACCCGCTCGGCGACGACTTCGAGCCGATCTCCTCGCTGCCGAAGAAGCTGCCGCTGCCCGGCGTCGCCAACCCGCGCGCGGTCGCGCACCGCCTGCTGGTGGACGGCCCGGCCCCCGGCCCGCGCATGGCCGCCGACACCGCCAAGCACCTGGCCACCCACTACGGCTCCCTGGCCTTCGACATCGCCCGCCTGGCGAACGACAACCCGGAGCTGGCCGAGCGCGTCCACCCCGACGCCCCGGAGATCTGGGCGCAGGTCGTGTGGGCCCGCGACCACGAGTGGGCCGAGACGCCGGACGACGTGCTGCGCCGCCGGACGACGCTGACCATCCGGGGCCTGGCCACGGACGAGGTCCGCGCGAAGGTGCAGGACGTGCTGGACAAGAAGTAGACGTCGGTGTGGCCGGTCCGCCGTCCCGACCGGGACCGGCCACACCGCAGCGCCGGACCGCCGCACCGGGTCCGGACGACCGGGAGGGGCGACCCCACGCCGATGGGGCCGCCCCTTTCGGGTACCGGCCCGGACACTGCTTGGTGAGGACCCCATAATGTCCCCGGACATCCGATGTCCGAGGCACGGGGCGGGCGACGGGAGGCCGGGCATGGCAGTCACCGACGAGGCGATCGAGAAGATCAAGGGCATGATCGTCTCGGGTGCGCTGCGGCCCGGGGACCGGCTGCCCAAGGAGAGCGAGCTGGCCGCCGAGCTGGGCCTGTCCCGCAACTCGCTGCGTGAGGCCGTACGGGCCCTGTCCCTGATCCGGATCCTGGACGTGCGCCAGGGCGACGGCACGTACGTCACCAGCCTCGACCCGCAACTGCTGCTGGAGGCCATGAGTTTCGTCGTGGACTTCCACCGCGACGACACCGTGCTGGAGTTCCTGGCGGTGCGCCGGATCCTGGAGCCGGCCGCGACGGCGATGGCGGCCTTCCGGATCAGCGAACAGCAACTGGACGCCCTGAGCGCCCAGTTGGACGCACTGGGCGACGAACCCTCGGTGGAGGAACTGGTCGCCGCCGACCTGGAGTTCCATCGCGGCATCGTGCGCGGCGCCGGCAACTCGGTGCTGTGCTCGCTGCTCGACGGGCTGTCGGGGCCGACCACCCGGGCCCGGATCTGGCGGGGCCTCACCCAGGAGGACGCCGTGGGCCGCACCCTGCGCGAGCACCGGGCGATCCTCGCCGCGCTGCGCGACCGGGACGCGGAGGCGGCCCGCTCCTGGGCGACCGTGCACATCGCGAGCGTGGAACAGTGGTTGCGCAGCACCCTGTGAAACGCCTGGGCGCAGTGCGCCCGGCTCCCTGTTGACGGGGTGTTCCACGGTGGCGAACGGGGCAGTGATCCGTTCACTCCCCCACGCAGGGGGCTGCGGGCGCCCCCGCCGGACGCCGTAAGGTTGGTGAGTCAAGCGAGGGCACGTCGGAAGGAGGCACTGGGTGATCGAGCTGGAGGGGGTTCCCGAGCTGATCGACCCAGTCATGGTGGCCGCGTTCGAGGGCTGGAACGATGCCGGCGACGCCGCCTCCACGGCGGTCGCGCATCTGGAACGCGAGTGGAAGGGCGAGGTGTTCGCGGCGCTGGACGCCGAGGACTACTACGACTTCCAGGTGAACCGGCCCACGGTCTTCATGGACGGCGGAGTGCGCAAGATCACTTGGCCGACGACCCGGCTGTCGGTGGTCCGCGTCGGCGGCGAGAAGCCGCGCGACCTGGTGCTGGTCCGCGGTATCGAACCGTCCATGCGCTGGCGCTCGTTCTGCAACGAGCTGCTCGGCTTCGCGCACGAGCTGGGCGTGGAGCTGGTGGTCATCCTGGGCGCCCTGCTCGGTGACACCCCGCACACGCGTCCGGTGCCGGTCAGCGGGGTGACGTCGGACCCGGACCTGGCGCAGCGCATGGACCTGGAGGAGACCAAGTACGAGGGTCCGACAGGCATCGTCGGCGTCCTGCAGGAGGCGTGCACGCACGCCGGCGTCCCGGCGGTGTCGCTGTGGGCGGCCGTACCGCACTACGTCTCCCAGCCGCCCAACCCGAAGGCCACGCTGGCGCTGCTGAACCGGCTGGAGGATCTGCTGGACCTGCGGGTCCCGCAGGGTGAGCTGCCCGAGGACGCGCGGGCCTGGCAGGTCGGGGTGGACCAGCTGGCGGCGGAGGACAGCGAGGTCGCCGAGTACGTCCAGACGCTGGAGGAGGCCCGGGACACCGCGGAGCTGCCGGAGGCGTCGGGTGAGGCGATCGCCCGCGAGTTCGAGCGGTATCTGCGGCGCCGGGACGTGGGCCCTCCGGGCGGGAAGCCGCGGCCTGCCCCGGGCGGTTCCAAGGACGACGAGGACGACTCGGAGGACTGAAGGTACGACGAAGGGGCGCTTCCCGTGTGGGGGAAGCGCCCCTTCGTTCTGTTGCCGACACGCCAGGGGTGCCGTGACAGGCAGGGGTGCTTTACAGAGCCACTCCCAGGAGCGCGTCCACCGCTCGCGTCACCACGCCCGGCGCGCCCGTGTCTGTGCCGCCCTGCTCCTCCTGCCGAGCCGCCCAGCGGTCCACCGCCGCCAGGGCGGTGGGGGCGTCCAGGTCGTTGGACAGGGCCTCGCGGATCTCCTCGACCAGGGCGTCGGCGGAGGGGCCGTCGGGGCGGGAGACGGCCGCGCGCCAGCGGCCGAGGCGGGTGACGGCGTCCTGAAGGACCTGGTCGGTCCACTCCCACTCGGCGCGGTAGTGGTGGGCCAGCAGGGCCAGGCGGATGGCGGCGGGGTCGACGCCGTCCCGGCGCAGCCGGGAGACGAAGACCAGGTTGCCCTTGGACTTGGACATCTTCTCGCCGTGCAGGGCGACCATGCCGGCGTGGACGTAGGCCTTGGCCATGGGGAACTCGCCGGTGAGCACCTGGGCGTGCGAGGCACCCATCTCGTGGTGCGGGAAGGCGAGGTCGGTGCCGCCGCCCTGGACGTCGAAGCCCATACCTAGGTGGTCCAGGGCGATGGCCACGCACTCGATGTGCCAGCCGGGGCGGCCGGGTCCGAGGGAGGCGCCGTCCCAGCTGGGCTCGCCCTCGCGGGCCGCCATCCACAGCATCGGGTCCAGCGGGTTCTTCTTGCCCGGGCGGTCCGGGTCGCCGCCGCGCTCGGCGGACAGCAGCCGCATGGCGGCCGCGTCCAGGTTCGAGACCTTGCCGAAGTTCGGGTCGGACTCGACGGAGAAGTAGATGTCGCCGTCCAGATCGTAGGCCGCGCCGAGGTCGCGCAGCCGCTCCACGAGCGGGACGATGCCGGGTATCGCCTCGACGGCGCCTATGTAGTGCTGGGGCGGGAGCAGCCGCAGGGCGGTCATGTCCTCGCGGAAGAGGGCCGTCTGCTGCTCGGCGAGGGCGACCCAGTCGAGGCCGTCCCGCTCCGCGCGCTCCAGCAGCGGATCGTCGACGTCGGTGACGTTCTGGACGTAGTGGACCTGCCGCTTGGTGTCGAGCCACACGCGCTGAACGAGGTCGAACGCGTTGTAGGTCGCCGCGTGACCGATGTGGGTCGCGTCGTACGGGGTGATGCCGCAGACGTAGATACGGGCGACGGGACCGGGGTCGAGGGTGACGAGGCCGCCGGTCGCGGTGTCGTGGATCCTCAGGTCGCGGCCCTGACCAGGCAGGGCGGGGACCTCGGAAGCGGGCCAGGCATGCATGTACATGAGCCTAACCGGCCAACAGCCGCGGATACGAATGGGATCGCGTCGGATGGCCGGTTCTGCGCTCTTGTACATCCGCGGCCGATGTGCTGCTGCTTACACGGGCGGCCAGGGGATGGCCGGCCAGTCCCCGGCGGGCTCCGGGTGCACTCCCGTGGTGAGCAGTGCGTCGACACGCGCGCGTGTGGCGTCGATCTCGGCGGGGGTGATCAGTCCGGTCAGCCGCTCGCCCAGCGGCCCGCCGAGGGCTTCCCGCAGTCCCTGGAGGACGTCGACGGCCTCGGCGGTCAGTGGCTCCCCGGCCCAGCCCCACAGCAGGGTGCGCAGCTTGTTCTCGCTGTTGAAGGTGACACCGTGGTCGATGCCGTAGAGCCGGCCGTCGGGGGTGGGCAGCAGATGGCCGCCCTTGCGGTCGGCGTTGTTGATCACCGCGTCGAGGACGGCGAGCCGGCGCAGCCGCTCGTCGTCGGCGTGCACGAGGAGCGCGGTGCGGCCCTCGCCGACCTCGGCGAGACCGATCGCCTTCCAGCCCGGCTCCGGTTCCTCCGCGTCGACGAGGGCGAGCAGTTCCGCGTCGGCCTGGGCGTCGACCCACAGCTGGCACATGCCCTCGCCGTACGGACCGTCGCGCAGCACGGTCGGCGGGACGAGCCCCCAGCCGGTGGCCTCGGAGACCTCGTAGGCGGCCACCTCACGGCCGGCCAGGGTGCCGTCGGGGAAGTCCCACAGCGGGCGCTCCCCGGCCACCGGCTTGTAGATGCAGGAGGCTTCCCGGCCGTCGAGGGCGACGGTGCAGAACAGCGCGGCGTTGGACGCCTCGCGGATCCGGCCGCGGACGGTCAGCTCGCCCCCGGCGAGCAGCTCGGCGGCGGCTGCGTCGGCCTCCGCGTCGGCAGCCGTCACGCTCCGCGGCGGTATCCGTTCTGGCGCGGACATACGTGTCCTTCCGGATCGAGCGGGAGGCTGCACAGCGGGCACGGCGGCCGCCCGGCGTTGACGACGTCGAGGGCGCGCTTGGCGAAGGCCCTGGCCTGCGCGCCGGTCAGCCGGACCCGCAGCATCGGGGGCCCGTTCTCCTCGTCCTGGAGCAGCCGCTCCTCGGCCTCGGCGAGGTCTTCCTCGGTGTCGGCGTCCAGCTCCACCAGGGCCTGCGCCTCGACGATCATGCGCTGTTCCTCGCCGTCCCAGGCCAGCGCCATGGTGCCGACGCGGAACTCCTCCTCGATGGGGGTCTCCAGCGGGGCGGTGTCGGCGATCTCGGTGGGCGCCACGGCGGGGACGGCGGCGCTGCCGCCACTACGCCGTACGACCTCGTCGAGCAGTTCGTCCATGCGCTCGGCGAGCGCGGCCACCTGGGTCTTCTCCAGAGCCACGCTGGTCACCCGGGAGCCTGCGATGGCCTGGAGGAAGAACGTACGGCGCCCGGGCAGTCCGACCGTGCCGGCCACGAAGCGGTCCGGCGGGTCGTAGAGGAACACCTGACGGGACACGTCCTGTCTCCATTGAGAGTGAGTTCGGCGAGTGAGTTTCGAGAGTTTCGGCGGGGCGGGCCGCTGCGGAGGGGCGACTGTGCGGGTCGCTTCACCCTACTGCGGCCGACGATCACGGTGCGCCCGCACCACCCCCGACCGGTGCGTCGCCCTCGCCAGGTTCCTCGCGCGGGGCGAGCGAAGCGAAATCGCCGGTGTCGCCGAGGCGAACGAGAAACGGCCGCAGGCGGGTGTAGCGGATCGCGGTGACGGAACACGGTTCCACGGAGATTCGCTGGAAGAGGTCGAGATGGAGTCCGAGGGCGTCGGCGACCAGGGATTTGATGATGTCACCGTGGGAGCACATGACGTAGACGGCGTCGGCGCCGTGGTCGCGCTCCACGCGCGCGTTCCACTCGCGTACGGCCTCGGCTGCGCGGGTCTGCATGGCGCGCATGGACTCACCGCCGGGGAACGCGGCGGCCGACGGGTGGGCCTGGACGACCTCCATCAGCGGCTCGTCCTTCAGCTCGGCCAGCTTGCGGCCGGACCAGTCGCCGTAGTCGCACTCCCCGATCCGCTCGTCGGTGTGGGCGCGCAGGCCGGGGCGGGCCTCCAGCAGCGGCCGTACGGTCTCCTGGCAGCGCTGGAGAGGACTGGTGACGACCTCGGAGATCGGCAGTGCGGCGAGCCGTGCGGGCAGCGCGGCGGCCTGGGCGGCGCCGCGCTCGTCCAGGGCGACGCCTGGTGTCCACCCGGCGAGCACCCCGGAAGTGTTGGCGGTGGAACGTCCGTGCCTGACGAGGATCAGCGTGGGCATGCGGCCCAGGGTAGGCGTAGGAACACCGGCACCGGCGACCGGGCGAAGGGAGAATGCGCTCCGTGATCATGGACTGCGCCATCTACCGGCATGGGCTCCGCACCGAGGGCCCGGAGGACCTGTCCGACGCGCTCGCCGAGGCGCGGGCGGCGGAAGGGTTCGTCTGGATCGGCCTGTACGAGCCGTCCGAGCGGGAGTTCGACCTGGTCACGCAGGAGTTCGGGCTGCATCCACTGGCGGTCGAGGACGCCCTCAACGCGCATCAACGGCCCAAGCTGGAGGTGTACGACGACTCGCTGTTCATGGTCCTGAAACCGGTCGTGTACGAGCCGGAGAGCGACACCGTCTCGGCAGGCGAGATCATGGTCTTCATCGGCGACTGTTTCGTGGTCACCGTCCGTCACGGCGAGGGCTCGCCGCTGGCCGCCGTACGGCGTCGGCTGGAGGAGGAGCCGGAGATGCTCGACAAGGGCCCGACCGCCGTGCTGTACGCGGTCGCCGACGCCGTCGTCGACCACTATCTGGAGGTGGCGACGGAGCTGGGGACCGACCTGGAGGAGCTGGAGACGGAGGTGTTCCGGCCGGAGGGCGGCGGCTCGCGCCACACCGCGTCCCGGATCTACGGCTTCAAACGGCAGGTCCTCGAGTTCCGCCGGGCCACCGGCCCGCTGGCGCTGCCGCTGAACCGGCTGGCGGGCACGGGACAGTTCGGCGGCGGGGTGCCCTTCGTGCACGACAAGGCCCGCCCGTTCTTCCGGGACGTGGGCGACCACCTCATGCGGGTGAACGAGTCCGTGGAGGCCCTGGACCGGCTGGTGTCGGACGTTCTGTCGGCGCATCTGGCGCAGATGAGCGTGCGGCAGAACGACGACATGCGGAAGATCTCCGCGTGGGCGGCGATGGCCGCGGTGCCGACGATGATCGCGGGGATCTACGGCATGAACTTCGATCACATGCCTGAGCTGCACTGGCTGTGGTCGTATCCGGCGGTGATCCTGGTGATGGCCGCACTGGAGGTGCTGCTGTACCGGCTGTTCAAGCACCGGGACTGGCTGTGAGGCCGCCTTCCGTGGCTCAGGCGAACTCGGGGGCCGGGGTGGCGGGGCCGCCGAGGGCGTCACGGCGCTCGGGCATGCGCAGGCTGACCATGCGTCGCCAGCCGCCGAGGCGCTCACCGGCGTACGACGCGCGGATACCGGCCGCGAGCAGCGCGCGCTTGGCCCTGGACCAGCCCAGGATGCGGCCCATGTGGGCCATCACCGCGAGGCTGACGTCCCGGTAGACACGGATCTCGGCGAGAGCGCACGCGCGCAGGGTGCGCTGGATCAGCCGGCCGTGCCCGGCGGCGGTGAACCGCAGCAGTTCCTCGTGGGTATAGGCGAGGTGGTTGTCCTCGTCGTGGGAGATCAGGCGTACGGCCCTGCCGATCTCCGGGTGGCCGGCGAAGTACCGGAGGAGCATCACCATCTGGTCGGCGGCGCGCTGTTCGGTGACCCGGCTGTGAGCGAGGTAGACGATGACGTCCCGCACGGTGAGCGGCTCGTCCCGCCTGAGCCGGTCGTGGGCGAGGCCGATGCCGTGCCGCTCCAGGAGCATGGTGTAGTCGGTCTCGGGCGGTACGGCGACGGGGGTCAGCCCGCGCTTCTTCAGCAGGGCGGTGAAGATGCGTCCGTGCTTGGCCTCGTCGAGGCCGTGGCGGGCGATCTTCGGGGCCAGCGCGGTTTCGCTCAGCGGCACCAGCGCGGCGATCCGTCCGTTCTCCCAGCCGCCCTGGGACTCCCCGCCGGCGGCGATGGAACAGAAGAGCCGGAACGACTCGTCGTGGTCGAGGATCTCCTGGAACAGGCTCTTGGCCGAAAGCATGAAATGAGTCAAATGCGAACAAAAGAGGGTCGCAACAGCTGTCGGCCCCCGCTCGGCCGGAAGAAGGAACACGAGCGTCGTAACCGCGCGGCACCGGGCGCGTTGTTCCCGGTGACGGCCGTGGCGGGGAAGACCCCCCGAGCCCCCACCACGGCCGCTGAAGCCTCTTGACGACAGGGCCTAGGCCAGACCGGCGCGCTCCAGGGCCTCGCTGCCGGCCCGCAGGGAGGCGAGACGCTCCTCCAGGGTGAAGCCGGCCGGGGACAGGCTGAGCGTGGTGACACCGGCGGCGGCATAGGCCTTCATCCGGTCGGCGATACGGTCCACGGAGCCCAGCAGCGCCGTCTTGTCGATGAGGTCCTGCGGGACCGCGGCCGCGGCGCCCTGCTTGTCGCCGGACAGGTACTTCTGCTGGATCTCGGCGGCTTGCTTCTCGTACCCCATGCGCTGGGCGAGCTGATTGTAGAAGTTCTGCTTGGCACTGCCCATGCCGCCGACGTACAGCGCGGTGTAGGGGCGGAAGGTGTCCGCGAGGCGGGCCACGTCCTTGTCGTCGCCGACGGCGATCGGCAGGGTCGGGCACACGTCGAACCCGTCGAGGGTCCGGCCGGCCTTCTCGCGCCCCGCGCGCAGGTACTGCAGGGTGGTCTCCTCCAGGTGTTCGGCGGCGGGGAAGATCAGCAGGGCGCCGTCGGCGATCTCGCCGGTCTGCTCCAGGTTCTTCGGGCCGATCGCGGCGATGTACAGCGGGATGTGCTCGCGCTGCGGGTGCACGGTCAGCTTGATCGGCTTGCCGGGGCCGCCGGGCAGCGGCAGCGTCCAGTGCTGGCCCTCGTACGTCAGCCGCTCCCGCGTCATGGCCCTGCGTACGATCTCCACGTACTCGCGGGTGCGGGCCAGCGGCTTGTCGAACTTGACGCCGTACCAGCCCTCGGAGACCTGCGGTCCGGACACCCCGAGCCCGAGCCGGAACCGGCCGCCGGACAGCGAGTCGAGCGTCGCGGCCGTCATCGCGGTCATCGCGGGCTGGCGGGCCGGGATCTGGAAGATGGCCGAGCCGACGTCGATGCTCTCGGTCTGCGCGGCGACCCAGGACAGCACCGTCGCCGCGTCGGAGCCGTACGCCTCGGCGGCCCAGCACACGGAGAAGCCCAGCCGGTCGGCCTCCTGGGCCACGGCCAGATTGTCCCCGTCCATTCCGGCACCCCAGTAGCCGAGGTTGATCCCGAGCTCCATGGCCGATCCCCTTACCCGTGAGTAACGTCGCTGTCGGGGGTGACCTTAGCGCGGATACACAGCTGCGGCACCGGGCGCCCGGCACCCGACCCGGTTATCCACAGGCAACCCACCGCACCGGTTCTGGCCAGTAATCTCGCCGCATGGAGCAGAGGCATCTCGGCCGTACCGGCCTGCGCGTGTCCCGCATCGGACTCGGCACCCTCACCTGGGGCCGGGACACGGACGAGCACGACGCCGCGGACATGCTGAAGACGTTCTGGGAAGCCGGCGGAACCCTCGTCGACACCGCAGACGTGTACGGCGACGGGGAGGCGGAGTATCTGCTCGGGCAGCTGATGGACGGCCTGGTGCCACGCCGGGACCTGGTGATCTCCACCAAGGCGGGCAGCGTCCCCGACCCCGACCGCCGCTTCGACGGCTCCCGCGGCCATCTGCTCGCCGCACTCGACGCGTCCCTGGCCCGCCTGGGCACGGACCACGTCGACCTGTGGCACGTCCACGCCTACGACCCCGGCACCCCGCTGGAGGAGACGCTCCAGGCCCTCGACATAGCGGTGAGCAGCGGCCGCGCCCGCTACGCCGGCGTCTCCAACTTCTGCGGCTGGCAGCTGGCCAAGGCGGCCACCTGGCAGCTCGCGGCGCCCGGCACGAGGACCCGGCTGGCCAGCACGCAGATGGAGTACTCGCTGCTGCAGCGGGGCGTGGAGCGCGAGGTGCTGCCCGCCGCGCTGGACCTCGGCGTGGGTCTGCTGCCCTCCTCCCCCCTCGGCCGGGGCGTGCTCACCGGCAAGTACCGGCACACCACTC
Source organism: Streptomyces sp. NPDC007205 (assembly GCF_040634095.1). NCBI lineage: Bacteria > Bacillati > Actinomycetota > Actinomycetes > Kitasatosporales > Streptomycetaceae > Streptomyces > Streptomyces sp. NPDC007205. Next base: position 145,645 of record NZ_JBEYEW010000013.1, on the reverse strand, counting down.
CCCCGGACTCGCGCGGCGCCTCCGAGCACCTGGCCCCGTTCGTGGAGCCGTATCTGGACGACACGGCGACCCGCATCGTGGACGCGGTGACGACCGCCGCCGACGGGCTCGCCGTCACCCCGCTCCAGGTGGCCCTCGCCTGGGTCCGGGACCGGCCCGGCGTGGCCGCGCCGATCGTCGGCGCGCGCACCGCGCAGCAGCTCACGGCCGCACTGTCAGTGGAGGCCCTTAGTCTTCCTGAGGAGATCTGCAGGGCGCTGGACGATGTGTCGGCGCCCGTGCACCGCTATCCCGATCACGACTGGAGCACGCTGTGAGCACGGAGCCGGAGACCACGGAGGAAGCCGGGCCGGGGACGCCGGACACACCCGAGACCCCGGACCGGGACACCGCGCCCGGGGAAAGCCGTGCCAACGGCACCGACAGCGGCGGTATCCGGGACGAGAACGCCGTCAGCGGGAGCGCGGACGGTGTGAGCGAGGCGGACGGCACCCAGGGCACGGACGGCGAAGGCGGTGCGGACGGCGCGGACGCGGCCCAGTTGTCCGAGGCGGAGGCCGAGTTGGCCGCGCAGCGGATCGAGCGGGAGCGGATCGAGCGGCGCAAGGCCGAGAAGAAGGGCTCTGTCCAGAGCGGCACGAAGCTCAGCGGCACGGCTGCCGACCTGCTCGCGGCGGTGCGGGCCGTGGAGAGCGGCGAGAAGCCGGTGGCCGCGGTGTTCGCCGAGCCCGCGCCCGCCCCGCGCCGCCCGGCCCCGGAGCCCGTACACCGGCCGCAGCCCGCGCCCGCCCCGGCCGCCGCCGCGCCCGCCGCACCGGCTCCGCAGGCCGTGGAGGGCGTCCGCCGGGTGCTGGCCGAGGGCGGCGCGCCCGAGGCGCTCGCCGCCCAGGTGGCCGCCGCGCTCGGCGAGGGCGCCGACGCGGTACTCCGCGAGGATCCCTGGCAGTTGCTGCGGATCAGCGGGGTACGGCCCGACCAGGCCGACGGCTTCGCACGCGTGCTGCTCGGCGCCGCCTGCGGCCCGGGCGACGAGCGGCGGGGCCGTGCGGTCACGGTGTGGCTGCTGGAGCAGGCGGCCCTGGCCGGGCACACCGCGCTGGACCTGCCCACGCTCACCGCGGCGCTGGGCCGGCAGAGCGTGCCGGACCCGGACGCGGCGGTGCAGGGCACGCTCGCGGAGGGCGAGGCCCTGGCGTTCCAGGACGCCCTGGAGGAGGCCGGCGCGCCGACGCCCCAGGAGACCGAGGAGGAGGAGCAGGAGCGGCCGGTGCGGGTCCTCGTCGGCCTGGAACGGTACGCGCTGGCCGAGGAGAGCCTCGCCGACGGTCTGGCCCGGCTGGTCAACTCGCTGTCCAAGGAGACCGAGCAGGCCTGGCGGACGGCCGCCGAGTCGGTCTCCGGCGGCGCTGCCGAGCTGGTCCGCGCTGCCGCCGGCAACGGCCTGGTGCTGCACACCGGCGGGGAGGCGGCCCGCGCCGAACCGGCCGCGCTGCTCGGTGCCGCCCGCGCCGCGGGCCTGCGGGCGTTCGCCGTCTGTCACACGCCCGACGGCCGCGACCGCTTCGCCGCGCTGCCCGGCGCCGGCCCGGCGGAACAGAGCGTGGGCACGGTCGCCGGTCTGCTGTCCGGCGCCGAGGGACCGGGCCGGGACGCGGACGGCGCGCTCGAACTGGACCTGCTGACGGTGCTGGACGCCCCGCAACTCGACGTGGAGAGCGCCGCGATGCTGGCGGAGTCGCTGCCCGACGGGGCCCGGCTGGTGCTCAGCGGCGACCCGGCGGTGCTGTGGTCGGCCGGTCCGGGGCGGGTCTTCGCCGACCTGCTCACCGCTCGGGTCTGCCCGCAGATCACCTCCCGTGTTCCCGACCCCGGTCCGATCGGCGAGCTGGTCTCCGGCATCGGCATCGGCGAGCTGAACCAGGTCGCCGCTCCGGGCAAGGAGATCGTCATCGTCCCGGTGCGGGACGCGGGGGAGGCCGTGCACCGGACGGTCCAGCTGGTCGCGGACTCGGTGCCGCGGGCGATCGGTGTCCCGGCCGACCAGACTGTGGTGATCACTCCGGGGCACGGCGGCGCCGCGGGCACCCGTGCCCTCAACTCCGCGCTGAAGGAACGCCTCAACCCCGGACCCGGCCGCTTCGGCGGCTTCGACCCCGGCGACCGGATCGCCTACTCCCCCGCTCCGGGCCGTACGGTGCCGGGCGTGGTGGTGACGGCCGACACGGACGGGCTGCACCTGTCGTGCGCGGGAGCCGCAGTGGTCGTACCGCGCGAGCGGGTGGAGGGCGCCGTACGGCACGGCTGGGCACTGACCGCGCACCAGGCGGTGGGCGCCCGCTGGCCGGCGGCGGTCGTGGTGCTGCCCGGCGATGCGGCACAGGCGCTCAGCAGACCCTGGGTGTACACGGCGTTCGGCCGGGCGGAGCGGCATCTGTCCGTGGTCCACGGCGTGGAACAGGCCCTGCCGAAGGCGGTGGCGGAAACCCCGGCCAAGCCCCGCACGACCCGCTTGCAGACACTGCTGCGCACGCTGGTGCCGACGAGCTGAGCGCCCTGGGGGCGCCCACGGCACCGCCGGCTCCGCTCACTTCTCGGTGTCCAGCGCCTCCAGGCCCTCGTCCTCGCCCTCGCCCTCGTCTTCGCCCTCTTCCTCGTCCTCGACGTACTCGAGCTCTTCGTCCTCGTCCTCGTCCGATTCCTCGTCGTCCTCGTCGAAGACGGCGCTGACATCGAACCGGCACACGACCTGCTGCGGATCGATGGGCTCGAACGGCGACTCCAGCCACTCCCCGGCCTCGGGCGTCTCGTCGGTGGCGGTGACCCAGAGCGTGGAGTCGCCCTCCTCCAGGCCGAACTCCTTGTGCCGGGACGCGATCTCGTCCGGTTCGAACTCGCCGAACAGGATGCCGAGCGCCCCCGGGACCGTACCGGCGGCATCCTCGGCCAGACCATCGGCGGCCGAGTACTCCGCCGCCTCGACCCGCTGGGCCTGCGCCAGCAGCCGCTGGGGTTCCGCCACGGCGTAGTCGCGGCGGATCAGCACGCTGATCGCGTGGGGTTCCTCGGGGCCCGCGTACGGCGGCAGCTCCTCCGCACCGGGGATCTCGAAGGGCGTGACCTCGTCGTGGCGGTCGTAGAGCAGCTCGTCGTACGCCTCGGCGGCCGCGGCCAGCTGGTTGAACGCCTCCAAGACGGCCGGGTCGTCATCTCCCGACCTGCGTTCGACGGCGGCCAGATGACGGTCGAGCGCGGTCTTGACCGCCTCGGCGGCGGCGCGTACCTCGGCAGCGGTGGGCTGCGCAGCATCAGACATAGTGCAGACGCTATCCGTACCGGGCCCCAGCCCGCACAATAGATGCGATGCCGGAATACGAATTTGTCGACGTGTACGTGCCTCGCGGGGTGTCCCGCAAGGAGGCGACACGCCTGCTGACGGACCATGCCGAGTACGGACACTGGGAGTTGGACCGACTGAGCCTGTTGCGCGACGGCAGCCGCAGGGTGCGGTTGCGCCGGCGGATCATCCGCCAGGTGCGTGCCACGTGGTGATGCCGGCGACCTGAACCGGAGCGGGCCCCGTCTGACCTGGCGGGGCCCGCTCCGTTCACTGCACTCCCTGGTCGGGACGTCCGGCTACGCCGTGGCCCGCGCCTTGCGGTAGAGCACCGCGCCCGCGAGCAGCGCGCCCGCGCCGACCGGCAGCACGAGGTCCAGCGGCAGCTCACTGCCGGTGTGCGCGAGCTGGGCGTTGGTCAGCGGCTGACCGGAGCGGCCGCCGTGCTGCGTGACCTGGTTGGACCCATGGGGTCCCTGGGGCGTGTGACCGCCCTTGCCGGGCGGGGTCGTCGGGCTTCCCGGGTGACCCGGCTGACCGGGGTGTCCCGGCTGGCCCGGGTGACCGGGGTGTCCGGGCTGACCCGGGTGGCCGGGCTGTCCCGGCTGACCCGGCTGTCCGGGCGGGTTGCCGTGGCCACCGCCGGGCGGCTGGGTGTGGTCGCCGCCACCGCCGTTGCCGCAGTCGTTGCCCGCGGCGTCGTTTCCGACTCCGACCACGTTCACGCTGTTGCCGCAGACGTTCACCGGAACGTCGATCGGCACCTGCACCGTGTTGCCGGATCCGACGCCCGGCGAGCCGCCGGTGTGGCCGCCCGCGTGCGAGCCGCCGTGTCC
>NZ_JBEYEW010000013.1:0-141376 GCF_040634095.1 Streptomyces sp. NPDC007205 | reverse complement strand
CGCCGGAAGTGCCGCCCTCGTTGACGCACGTGTTGCCCGCGGCGTCGTTTCCGACTCCGACGACGTTCACGCTGTTGCCGCAGACGTTCACCGGAACGTCGATCGGCACCTGCACCGTGTTGCCGGAGCCGACGCCCGGCGAGCCGCCGGTGTGGCCGCCCGCGTGCGAGCCGCCGTGTCCGCCGGAAGTGCCGCCCTCGTTGACGCACGTGTTGCCCGCGGCGTCGTTTCCGACTCCGACGACGTTCACGCTGTTGCCGCAGACGTTCACCGGAGCGTCGATCGGCGCCTGCACCGTGTTGCCGGATCCGACGCCGGGCGAGCCGGTGGAACGGCCGCTCGCGTGCGAGCCGCCGGAGCCGCCGTGTCCCCCCGAAGCGCCGCCGTGGTTGGCGCATGAGTTGCCCGCGGACGGATTGAGCAGTCCGACGACGTTCACGGTGTTGCCGCAGACGTTCACCGGCGCGTGCACCGGCGCCTGCACCGTGTTGCCGGACAGTACGCCGGGTGAGCCGGCGGCGGCGCCGGCCGCGCCCGCGTCGGCGTGGGCATAGCCGCTCGCTGCGGCGATCACACCGGTGGCCGCGGCCATCGTCATCAGGCCCTTGCGGGTGCCCTGTCGCATTCTGATTTTCCCCTGCCTTCGATCCTGCTGTGCCTCGCGGTTGCGTTGCGAACCTCGCGGATCGTGTCTCCGCGCAAGAGGCCGGTCGGCCCCGGAGCGCATGGCGCGCGCTCCGGGGCCGACGGCTCGGAAAAGACGCCCCCCTCAGGAGGTCGTCACTTGTTGACGCAGCTGTTGCCGAAGGCGGGGTTCAGGAGCCCGATCACGTTGACCGTGTTGCCACAGACGTTCACCGGGACGTGCACGGGCACCTGAATGACGTTGCCGGAGACAACGCCCGGCGAGTGCACGGCGGCACCCTGGGCTCCGGAGTCTGCGACGGCGAGGCCCGCGCCCGCGAGAACCAGCCCACCGGTGGCAGCCGCAGCAGCGACGACCTTCTTGATCATTATTCCTCCTTGTTGGCAATACGACTCCAAGGCGCGGAGTCACATCACCTGTAACGAGGAGGAACTAATGAAGCTACGAACCGATCGTCGCATTCACCCGTTCCAGTCGATCTCGTACGGGCGACCGAATACCTCGGCCCAGGACCTCACGACGCGTCGATGAACCGGTCCAGCACGCGCACCCCGAACCGCAGCCCGTCGACCGGCACCCGCTCGTCCACGCCGTGGAACATGCCGGCGAAGTCCAGCTCCGGGGGCAGCTTCAGCGGGGCGAAGCCGAAGCCGCGGATGCCGAGGTCGTCGAAGGACTTGGCGTCGGTGCCGCCGGAGAGCATGTAGGGGATCGCCTTGGCGGTCGGGTCCTCGGCGAGCAGCGCGGACTGCATGGCCTCCACCAGCGCCCCGTCGAAGCCGGTCTCGACGGCCTTGTCGGCGTGCACGTCCTCGCGGCGGACGTTCGGTCCGAGCAGCCGGTCGAGGTCGGCGAGGAACTCCTCCTCGTAGCCCGGCAGGAACCGTCCGTCGAGGTGCGCGGTGGCCTCGCCCGGGATGACGTTGACCTTGTATCCGGCGTTCAGCTGGGTGGGGTTGGCGGTGTTGCTCAGCGTCGCGCCGATCAGCTTGGCGATGCCGCCCAGCCTGGCGAGGGTGGACTCCATGTCCTCCGGGTCCAGCTCGGTGCCGAGCGCGTCGCCCAGTTCGTCGAGGAAGGCCCGGGTGGTCTTGGTGACCCGGACCGGGAACTTGTGCCGGCCGACCCGGGCCACGGCCTCGGACAGCTCGGTGATGGAGTTGTCCCGGTGGATCATGGAGCCGTGCCCGGCGGTGCCGGCCACGGTCAGCTTCATCCAGTGCATGCCCTTCTCGGCCGTCTGGATCAGGTAGAGCCGGCGCTGCTCATTCACCGTGAAGGAGAAGCCGCCGACCTCGCTGATCGCCTCGGTGACGCCCTCGAACAGCTCGGGGTGGTGGTCCACCAGATGCCGGGCGCCGTAGGTGCCGCCGGCCTCCTCGTCGGCGAGGAAGGCGACCACGACGTCCCGCGGGGGCCGCCGCCCGCTCCTGAGCCGGTCCCGGACGACAGCGAGGGTCATGGCGTCCATGTCCTTCATGTCGACGGCCCCACGCCCCCACACGCACCCGTCGGCCACCTCGCCGGAGAACGGGTGGTGGGTCCAGTCGTCGGCGTTGGCCGGTACGACGTCCAGGTGGCCGTGGATCAGCAGCGCGGGCCGGGAGGGGTCCTCGCCCTCGATGCGGGCGACCGTCGAGGCGCGGCCCGGGTGCGACTCGTAGATCTTCGGCTCCAGCCCGACCTCGGCGAGTTTCTCGGCGACCCACTCGGCGGCCTGCCGTTCGCCGGGTCCGGAGTGGTCGCCGTAGTTGCTGGTGTCGAACCGGATCAGCTCGCGGCAGAGGTCCACGACCTCGTCCTCGCCGGTGACGCCCCTGGCCGTGTCCGTCTCGCTCACGTGCTTCCTCCCGCGCTGTCGCTGCTGGTGGTCCTCCTCATCCTCCCTCTCCCCCGCCCGCGGCCCAAGACCGGTCCCGGCCCGTCACACGGCGTTCACGCGCGACCGGCCGCGGGGCCGGGGGGTGATCAGACACCCCCGGAAGCCTGGTAATGTTTCCTTCGTCGCCGCGAGGGAAACCCCGCCGAAAGGGCTCCCCCGCACGACAGACACCTTGTCCGGGTGGCGGAATGGCAGACGCGCTAGCTTGAGGTGCTAGTGCCCTTTATCGGGCGTGGGGGTTCAAGTCCCCCCTCGGACACTGGATCACTACGCAGTGAGGCCCCGGCCGTACGGTCGGGGCCTCACTGCGTTGCTGTACCCCATAAGGGGTACGATCGACCGTATGGGCACTGAGGAGCGATCCTTCGTCACGCGTGCGGACAAGGCGTCGATCACTGACAAGCGCCTGCTCAGAGGTGCACGGGCGCGTGAGGTCGTACTGCGGCGCGCCGTCGACATCGCCTCCCTCGACGGGCTGGACGACGTGAGTTTCGGCCGTCTCGCCACCGATACGGGTATGAGCAAGGCGGGCATCCAGACGCTCTTCAGGTCCAAGGAAGTGCTCCAGCTCGGGACCATCGACTATGCGCGCGACATGTTCGTCGACGCGGTCGTCCGCCCGGCGGGGGCAGCGGCCCCCGGAGTCGAACGGCTGCGCTCTCTGGTCGAGCACTGGATCGAGTACGCCACCACGCCGCTGTTCGAAGGCGGCTGTTTCCGGGTCGCCAACATCGCCCGTTTCGACAGCAAGCCGGGAGCGGTCCGAGACGCCCTCTTCCGCGATCAGCAGGAATGGCTCGGCACCATCGGGAAGGAACTGCGCAACGCCGTCGACGCCCGTGAAATCGCGGCGGTCGACATCGATCTCGCGGTCTTTCAGATCGATTCCGTACTCTGCGCGGCCAACACGGCACTGCGCCTCGGGGACGAAGACGTCGTCTCCAAGGTCCGCCGCACCGTCGGGGATCTCCTGAAAACGCCCTGAGCGTCGTCACCCCTAGTAGGGTTTCCGGCTTGTGACTGATTGTCACTCAGCCGGACCCCTACGTGAGGACCCGATGGCAGCCATAGACGAGAGCGACGCTCTGGGCCTGCTCGACGAAGAGATCCGTACGCAGTTCGGCGACAGGGCACGTTTCTCCGCCGGGCCCGCCTCCGCACCGCGCACGCTGGTCGACGTCCTCGAGGCGACCGTGCGGTCCCATCCGGACGAGCCGGCGCTGGACGACGGTACGACGTGTCTGACCTACCGTGCGCTGGCCGGCGAGGTGGAGCGGCTGCGACGGCGGCTCGCGGCCGGCGGGGTCGGGCTCGGGGACCGGGTCGGGGTGCGGGTTCCCTCCGGGACCAATGAGCTGTACGTCGCGATCCTCGCCGTACTCGCCGCCGGCGCCGCCTACGTTCCCGTCGACGCCGAGGACCCGGACGAGCGGGCCGAGCTGGTGTTCGGGGAGGCCGAGGTGCGGGCGGTCATCGGGGCCGGGCACACCATCGGCGTCCAGGGCGGCTCCGTTTCCCCCGCCGCACGACCCGGCGTCGAGCACGACGCGTGGATCATCTTCACCTCCGGGTCCACCGGGAAACCCAAGGGCGTGGCCGTCACGCACCGCAGCGCCGCCGCGTTCGTGGACGCCGAGGCGGCCCTGTTCCTCACGGAGGAGCCGATCGGGCCGGGCGACCGGGTCATGGCGGGGCTCTCCGTCGCCTTCGACGCGTCCTGCGAGGAGATGTGGCTGGCCTGGCGGTACGGCGCCTGTCTGGTGCCCGTACCCCGGTCGCAGGTCAGGAGCGGTGCTGATCTCGGGCCCTGGCTGGTGGAGCAGGAGATCACCGTCGTCTCGACCGTGCCCACGCTGGCCGCGCTCTGGGAGCCGGAGACCCTGAACGACGTACGGCTGCTGATCTTCGGCGGCGAGGCCTGTCCGCCCGAGCTGGCGAAGCGGCTGGTCACCGAGGGGCGCGAGGTGTGGAACACCTACGGGCCGACCGAGGCGACCGTCGTGGCGTGTGCGGCGCTGATGACCGGCGAGGAGCCCGTCAGGATCGGGCTGCCGCTGAACGGCTGGGAGCTGGCCGTCGTCGACGAGGCCGGGGAGCCGGTGTCGATGGGCGGCAGCGGGCAGCTGGTCATCGGCGGGGTCGGGCTCGCACGGTATCTCGACGCCGGGAAGGACGCGGAGAAGTACGCGCCGCTCCGCTCGCTGGGCTGGGAGCGGGCCTATCGGAGCGGTGACCTGGTCAGGGCCGACCCGGAGGGGCTGGTCTTCCTCGGGCGGGCCGACGAGCAGATCAAGCTGGGCGGCCGGCGGATCGAGCTGGGTGAGGTGGACGCGGCGCTGCGGGCGCTGCCGGGCGTAGCCGGGGCCGCTGCCGCGGTGCGCACCGCCCGCGGCGGCAATCAGCTCCTCGTCGGTTATGTCGTCACCCAGGACGGCTGGGATCGCACGGCCGCCGTCGAGAAGCTGCGCGCCGAGCTGCCCGCCGCGCTGGTGCCGCTGCTCGCACCCGTCGCCGAGCTGCCGACCCGTACGTCAGGGAAGGTGGACCGGAACGCCCTGCCCTGGCCCCTGGAAGGTGGGGAGGCCCCGAAGGCCGGGCTCTATGGCACCGAGGCCTGGCTCGCCGAGCAGTGGGCGGAAGTCCTCGGTGTCCCGGTGACCAGTGCCTGCGACGACTTCTTCGCGATCGGCGGGGGCAGTCTGGCCGCCGCCCAGCTCACCACCCGGCTGCGCACGCGCTACCCGAGCGCCGCCGTGCTCGACGTCTACCAGCAGCCCACGCTGCGCAAGCTGGCCCGGCGGCTGGAGGCCTCGGCGCAGGACGACGGCAGGGCCCGTACGGTCGCACCGGTCCCCGTCCGCGCCCAGGCGGTCCAGCTGCTGCTGCTTCTCCCGCTGGTCACGCTGCTCGGGCTGCGCTGGACGCTGGTCCTGGCCGCCCTCGGAAACCTGCTGCCCGCGTACGCCTGGCTGCCGACCGCCCCCTGGTGGCTGCCGGCGGCCGGCGCGCTGCTCTTCTTCACCCCGCCCGGCCGGATCGCGCTCGCGGCGGGCGGGGCGCGGCTGTTGCTGCGGGGTTTGACGCCGGGGCGGTATCCGCGCGGCGGGAGCGTGCATCTGCGGCTGTGGACCGCCGAACGGCTGGCCGAGACGAGCGGGGCCGTCGCGCTCACCGGGCCCTGGCTGGAGCGGTACGCACGCGCCCTGGGGGCCAGGGTCGGCCAGGACGTCGACCTGCACTCGCTGCCGCCGGTCACCGGCATGCTCAAGCTGGGCCGGGGCGCGGCCGTCGAGTCCGAGGTGGATCTGTCCGGGTACTGGCTGGACGGCGACCGGCTGGTGGTCGGCCCGGTGAAGGTCGGCGCGCACGCCACCGTCGGCACCCGCAGCATGCTCTTCCCGGGCGCCCGCGTCGGCAAGCGGGCCGAGGTGGCCCCCGGCTCGGCGGTCGGCGGGCAGATCCCGACCGGTCAGCGGTGGGCGGGCGCGCCCGCGGTCAAGCTCGGCAAGGCCAAGCGCAACTGGCCCGGGGAGCGGCCGCAGCGAGGCACGTACTGGCGGGTGATGTACGGCGTGGCGGGCATCGGGCTCGGTGCTCTGCCGCTGCTGGCGGGCGTGGCCGCGCTGCTGGTCGCCGGGGTCTTCGTGAGGCCCGGCGGCTCACTCGCCCAGGCCCTGCGCGGGGCCGCGCTCGGGCTGGTCCCGGCCACGCTCGCGTACGGGCTGGCGTACGCGCTGCTGATCCTGGCCGGCGTACGGCTGCTGAGCCTGGGGCTGCGCGAGGGCACACATCCGACGCACAGCCGGGTCGGCTGGCAGGCGTGGACCGTGACCCAGCTGATGGACCGGTCCCGTGAGACGCTGTTCCCGCTGTACGCGGGGCTGGTCACGCCGGTGTGGCTGCGGCTGCTGGGGATGCGGATCGGGCGGGGCGCCGAGGTGTCGACCGTGCTCGCGCTGCCGAGCCTGACCACGGTCGGCGACGGGGCGTTCCTCGCCGACGACACGCTGACGGCGCCGTACGAGCTGGGTGGCGGCTGGGTGCGGATCGGGCGTGCGGAGATCGGACGGCGGGCCTTTCTGGGGAACTCCGGGATGACCGCGCCGGGGCGGAGCGTGCCGGACGGCGGTCTGGTCGGTGTGCTGTCGGCGACGCCGAAGAAGGCGAAGAAGGGCACCTCGTATCTGGGGCTGCCGCCGGTGAAGCTGCCGCGCAGTGCCGCCGGCGGGGATCAGAGCCGTACGTATGAGCCGCCCGCCCGGCTGCTGTGGGCGCGCGCGCTGGTGGAGCTGTGCCGGATCGTGCCGGTGCTGTGCAGTGCGGCGCTGGCCGTGCTGACGGTGGCGGTGCTGTGCGCGCTGGGGCCGTGGGCGTGGGCGCTGTCGGGTGGGGTGCTGCTCGGGGCGGGGGTCGTCGCGGCGGTCGTCTCGGTGGTCGCGAAGTGGCTGCTGGTGGGGCGGCACCGGGCCGGGGAGCATCCGCTGTGGAGTTCGTTCGTGTGGCGGGACGAACTGGCGGACACGTTCGTCGAGGTGCTGGCGGTGCCGTGGCTGGCCGGGGCCGTGCCGGGGACGCCGGTGATGACGGCGTGGCTGCGCGGGCTCGGCGCGCGTATCGGCAGGGGCGTGTGGGTGGAGAGCCACTGGCTGCCGGAGGCGGATCTGGTGAGCCTGGAGGACGCCGCCACCGTCAACCGGGGCTGTGTGCTGCAGACACACCTCTTCCACGACCGGATCTTGCGGACGGATACTGTGGTCCTCCGCGCGGGCGCCACGCTGGGCCCTGGTGGGATCGTGCTGCCCGGCAGCACGGTCGGGGCCCGTACGACCCTGGGTCCCGCGTCGCTCGTCATGGCCGCGGAGTCCGTCCCGGACGACACCCGCTGGCTCGGCAACCCGATCGAGGCATGGCGTTCCTGAGGCGAGGGATGTGCCGGGCGGGCACCGGTACGCAGGGGTGGCACAGCGCAGGGAGCAGACACAGCAGTGGCAGTTCAGCAGTCGGCCGGTCCGGACCCGTACTTCCCGGACAACGGGGATGCCCGTTACCGGGTGCACCGCTACGAACTCGCGCTGGACTACCGCCCGGGCCCGAACCGGCTGTCCGGCACGGCCCGGATCAACGCCATCGCCGGCCCGGCGCCGCTCGCCGAATTCCTGCTCAACCTGGCCGGCTTCAGGATCGGGCGGGTGCGGGTGGACGGCCGTCAGCCGCAGTACACGCACCGCGGCGGGCGGCTGCGCATCCGCCCGGCCAAGCCCGTACGGGCCGGGGCGGCCTTCACCGTGGAGGTGCACTGGTCCGGCAATCCCGGGCCGGTGTCCAGCCCCTGGGGCGGGCTCGGCTTCGAGGAGCTGGCGGACGGGGCGCTGGTGGCGAGCCAGCCGGTCGGGGCGCCGTCCTGGTACCCGTGCAACGACCGGCCCGCCGACAAGGCGTCGTACCTGATCTCGGTCACCACGCCGTCCGCGTACGCGGTGGTCTCGGGCGGGCGCCTGCTGACCCGTACGACGAAGGCCTCGACGACCACCTGGGTGTACGAGCAGTCGGCGCCCACGTCCAGCTATCTCGTCGGCCTGGTGATCGGCAGGTTCCAGACGGTGCTGCTGGGCGACCCGGGGCCGGGCGGTGTGCCGCAGCACGGGCACATCCCGGCGCATCTGCTGCCGAGGTTCTCGCGGGACTTCGCGCGGCAGCCCGCGATGATGGAGCTGTTCCAGGAGCTGTTCGGGCCGTACCCGTTCGACGAGTACGCGGTCGCGGTGACCGAGGAGGAACTGGATGTGCCGGTCGAGGCACAGGGGTTGTCGCTGTTCGGATCCAACCACGTGGACGGCGCGCGGGGTTCGGAGCGGCTGGTGGCGCACGAGCTGGCGCACCAGTGGTTCGGCAACAGCGTGTCGGTCGCCGACTGGCGGCACATCTGGCTGAACGAGGGCTTCGCCAAGTACGCGGAATGGCTGTGGTCCGAGCGCTCGGGCGGCCGGAGTGCCCAGCAACTGGCCGCCGCGGCACACCGGTTGCTGTCCACGCTGCCGCAGGACCTGCGGCTGGCCGATCCGGGCCGCACGTCGATGTTCGACGACCGGCTCTACGAGCGTGGCGGGCTGACCCTGCACGCGGTGCGCTGCGCGCTGGGCGACGACGCGTTCTTCCGTATGCTGCGCGCCTGGGTGCGGCTGTACCGGAACGGGTCGGTGACGACGGCGGCGTTCACCGGGCACGTGGCCCGGTTCGCGGACGAGCCGGTGGACGGGCTGTTCGAGGCGTGGGTGTACGGGACGACGCTGCCGCCGCTGCCGGTGCTCCGCGAGACTCCCTAGACTTGAAGGGTGGCCCGGCCCAATGAGGAGGTCGAGGCGCTCCTTCAGGAGTACGCGGACCTCATCGCGATCACGGGAGGCGACGCCTTCAAGGCACGCGCCTACGAGAAGGCGGCGCGTGCCATCGGCGGGTATCCGGCCGACATCGCGAAGCTGGACGAGAGCGGGCTCAGGGAGATCCCCAACGTGGGCCGGTCGATCGCCGACAAGGTGATCGAGTACCTGCGCACCGGGACGATGGCGGTGGTCGAGGAGCGCCGGGCGAAGATCCCCGCCGGGGTGCGGGAGCTGATCACGATCCCCACCCTGGGCCCCAAGAAGGCACTGCGCCTCTACGAGGACCTGCACATCTCGTCGGTGAGCGAGCTGGCCGCGGCGATCGAGGCGGACGCGCTGGCCGATCTGAAGGGCTTCGGCGAGAAGACGCAGGACAACATCCGGCACGGCATCGAGCTGCTGCAGCGGGCGGGCGCCCGGGTGCCGCTGGCGCTGGCCCTGGACACGGCCGAGCAGATCGTCGCCGAGCTGTCCGGGGTGACCGGCTGCAAGCGCTGTGGCTACGCGGGTTCCCTGCGCCGGATGCGGGAGACCGTCGGTGACCTGGACGTCCTGGTCGCGGCGAAGCGGTCGGAGCCGTTCATGGCGGCGCTGTGCGAGCTGCCGGCCACCGCGGAGGTCATCGCACGGGGCTCGAAGAAGACGTCGGTGCGCACGGGCAAGGGGCTCCAGGTGGATCTGCGGGTGGTGCCGCCGGAGTCGTGGGGTGCCGCGATGCAGTACTTCACCGGCTCCAAGGGGCACAACATCCGCACCCGCACCATCGCCGTGCACCAGGGCCTGAAGCTCTCCGAGTACGGCCTGTTCGACGCGGAGAGCGGGGACTCGCTGGCCTCTCGCAGCGAGGAGGAGGTGTACGCCCGGCTCGGGCTGCCGTGGATCGCGCCGGCGCTGCGGGAGGACCGCGGGGAGATCGAGGCGGCCCTGCACGGCGAGCTGCCCGAGGTGGTGACCGAGCGGGACATCCGCGGCGACCTGCACACCCACACCGATCTCACGGACGGCCTGGCCCCGCTGGAGGAGATGGTGGCGGCGGCGGGTGAGCGCGGTTACGCGTACTACGCGGTCACCGACCACGCGCCCAACCTGTACATGCAGCGCATGACCGACGAGAAGATCCTCGCCCAGCGGGAACGGCTGCGTGAGCTGGACGGCGCCCAGCAACGGATGCGGCTGCTGCACGGCACGGAACTCAACATCGGTCCCGAGGGTGACGTGGACTGGCCGGGCGAGTTCCTGGCCGGCTTCGACCTGTGCGTTGCCTCGCTGCACTCGCACTTCGACCTGGACCGGAGGGCGATGACCCGGCGGCTGGTGCGGGCCTGCGAGAACCCGTACGTCAACGTCATCGGGCACCCGACGACCCGGCTGATCGGCAAGCGGCCGGGCGTGGACGCCGACTGGGACGAGGTGTTCGCGGCGTGCGCGCGCACCGGCACCGCGCTGGAGGTCAACGCCCAGCCGGACCGTCTCGACCTGCGCGACGAGGACATCCTGCGCGCCAGGGAGCACGGGGTGAAGTTCGCCGTGAACACCGACGCGCACTCCATCCCGCACCTGGCACAGCTGCGCTACGGGGTGGCCACCGCGCAGCGCGGCTGGCTCACCCGGGACGACGTGATCAACACCTGGCCGCTGACGAGGCTGCGCCGCTTCCTGCGCAAGGGGCGGTGAGGAGGGTCATTCCCGGTCCAGCCACAGGGGTGACAGGTCCTCCTCCGTATCGTCCGCTCCCACCGCCTTGATGTCCCCGTCGGCGGCGCGCAGCAGCATCCGGCCCATGGCGATGAGCGCCCGGCCGGCGGCGAGTTCGTCGCCGATGTCCGGCACATCCCGGTCGTAGGGGTTCCTGCGGGCCTCCGCGTGGCTTTCCAGGACGTTGTCGCCGGTGTCCAGGATGATCCGGGCGGTGGTGTCCGGGTCGTGCTCGGAGAGGTACAGGTTCAGCCGCCATTCCTTGATGGCCGGGGGATGGCTGCTCATGGGTCGGGTCATCGTGCGCCTCCCTGGGCTGCGCTGCCCTTCCACTGTGCACCCGGCCGCACGCCGACGCCTCCCCTGGTACGGGCAGAATGTGCCCCATGACCTCGCACAGCTGCCCCTGCGGACTGCCCCGGCCCTACGACGCCTGCTGTGGCCGTTTCCATGCGGGGGCCGCGGCCGCGCCGACCGCGGAGTCGCTCATGCGCTCCCGGTACAGCGCGTTCGTGAAGGGAGACGCGGGGTATCTCCTGCGCACCTGGCATCCGCGGACCCGGCCCGAGCGGCTGGATCTCGATCCCCGGATGACGTGGACGGGCCTGGAGATCCTTGACGCCACCGACGGGTCCGCCTTCCACACCACGGGCACTGTGACCTTCCGGGCGTCCTACCGGGGCGGCTCGCTGCACGAGCGGAGCCGGTTCGAGCGGGTCGACGGGGCGTGGGTGTACGTGGACGGGGACTTCTTGGACTAGCTGCGTCCGAGGTGGCTGATGCGGGCCTCGATGCCGACTCTCCCGTTGCGCATGCGTCGGAACGGGCGGATTGAGTTGTTCCACGGTCTGCGGGCCGCTGCGGCGCATGAGTGTGATCAGGGTGGTGGGGTGCGGCACCGGCGAGGTCAACGGGATGCGGCAGAACCGGCGCCACGTTGCTGGAGCCGTCCGGCTTCGGCGAGGGCCAGGAGGTCGTTCGCAGCCTGCTGGGAGCGGATGCGTATGGCGGCCACCACCTCGGCTCATGGGCCACCGCACACCGTCAGGAACTGCTCGGCCAGCTCCCCTGACCTTCGACCGCTTGCGGTGCGAGGGCCAGTCGCACGGCCGATCAGCGAAGGTGAAGACCGGCCTGCGGCACAGGGTGCTCAGAGAAATTCCGGGTGCGCGGGGTGCAGGACACCCGGAGGGAGACGCTGCCGGAGCAGGCCGCTGCAGCTGCCGGTCGAGGCAGACCCGACTTCTTCAGGGGCAAGTAGCCAGGACTAGGGCGCCAGGATGTCCAGTTCCTGGAGGGCGCCCACGGTGATCTCCCTGGTCAGTTCCTCCGCGCGGACCGCGTCACCCGCGCGGACCGCTTCCGCGACCCGCACATGCAGGGTGACGGCCGCCGGGTCGGGGTCCTCGAACATGACCTCGTGATGGGTGCGGCCGGCCAGGACCTCCGCGACGACGTCGCCGAGCCGGGCGAACATCTCGTTACCCGAGGCGGCGAGGACGACCCGGTGGAAGGCGATGTCGTGGACCAGGTACTCCTGCAGCTTGTGGCCACGTGAGTTGGCCACCATGCCGAGCGCGCACTCGGTCAGCCGCGCACACTGCTCCGCCGTCGCGTGCCGGGCGGCGAGGCCGGCCGCGACCGGTTCGACGGCCGAGCGCAGCACGGTCAGCGAGCGCAGCTGGTGCGGGCGGTCGGCACCGGCGAGGCGCCAGCGGATGACCTGCGGGTCGTAGACGTTCCACTCGGCCTTCGGGCGGACGGTCACGCCGACCCTGCGGCGGGACTCGACCAGGTGCATGGACTCCAGCACCCGGACCGCCTCGCGCATCACGGAGCGTGACACCTCGAAGTGCTGTGCGAGTTCGTCCGTGCGCAGCACGCTGCCCGGCGGGTACTCGCCCGCGGTGATCGCGGGGCCGAGGGTGTCCAGTACATGGCCGTGCAGCCCCCGGCCCGGTGTGGTCATGCACTCAGCGTACGGCGTGGATCACTCAGCCAAAAAGTCAGACTTATACATCACAGGCTCTTGATTTAGTCGTACCTAATGGGTTTCAGTGTGGCGGCGCCGCCGTGGCGTCGGATGTCGAGGAAGACAGCGAGGCAGTACATGCGAACCCCCCAGGTCGTCGTCGTGATGGGCGTCGCGGGGACGGGCAAGACCACGATCGGTCCCCTGCTCGCCGCGCGGCTGGGCGTCCCGTACGCCGAGGGCGACGACTTCCACCCGCAGGCCAGCATCGACAAGATGTCGGCCGGCATCCCGCTCGACGACGCCGACCGGTGGCCCTGGCTGGACGCCATCGGCCACTGGGCGCACGCGCGGGCCGGACTGGGCGGGGTGGTCAGCAGCTCGGCGCTGAAGCGGTCGTACCGCGACCGGCTCAGGGCCACCGCTCCCGGGGTGGTGTTCGTGCACCTCACGGGCGACCGGAAGCTGATCGAGGACCGGATGAGGCAGCGCCGGGGGCACTTCATGCCGACCGCGCTGCTGGACTCCCAGTTCGCCACGCTCCAGCCGCTGGAGCCGGACGAGGCGGGAGTCGCCGTGGACGTCAGCGGCAGCCCGCAGGAGATCACCGAGCGTGCCGTGCGGGCCCTGGACACGCTTCCCCTCGCATCCGAGTAACACCTCACCCCCGTCCCCCGTAACCGCAAGGGAACCCCCGTGACCAGACTCAGCGTCGAGATGCTGGCAGCGGACGCACCTCCGCCGATCACCTCCGCCGGACACGCCCAGCTGGGCATAGCCGTCCTGGTGGGCATCGCCCTGATCGTCCTGCTCATCACCAAGTTCAAGCTCCACGCCTTCCTGGCGCTGACCGTCGGGTCGCTGGCGCTCGGGGCGGTCGCAGGGGCACCGCTCGACAAGGCCATCACCAGCTTCACCACCGGTCTCGGCGCCACCGTGGCCGGCGTGGGTGTCCTGATCGCGCTCGGGGCGATCCTGGGCAAGCTGCTCGCCGATTCCGGCGGTGCGGACCAGATCGTCGACACGATCCTCGCCAAGGCCGGCGGGCGCGCCATGCCCTGGGCGATGGTGCTGATCGCCTCCGTGATCGGTCTGCCGCTGTTCTTCGAGGTCGGCATCGTGCTGCTGATCCCGGTCGTGCTGATGGTCGCCAAGCGCGGCAACTACTCCCTGATGCGCATCGGCATCCCGGCCCTCGCCGGTCTGTCCGTGATGCACGGTCTGATCCCGCCGCACCCCGGCCCGCTGGTGGCGATCGACGCGGTCAAGGCCAACCTGGGTGTGACCCTGGCGCTCGGCATCCTGGTCGCCGTCCCGACGGTGGTAATCGCCGGTCCGCTGTTCTCGAGGGTCGCCGCCCGCTGGGTGGACGTCCCCGCCCCCGACCGGATGCTGCCGCAGCGCGCCTCGGACGAGCTGGAGCGCCGCCCCGGCTTCGGCGCGATCCTGGCGACCGTGCTGCTGCCGGTCGTGCTGATGCTGGCCAAGGCCCTGGTGGACATCGTCGTCGACGATCCGGCGCACCGGACCCAGCGCGTCTTCGACGTCATCGGGTCCCCGCTCATCGCGCTGCTCGCCGCCGTCATCGTCGGTTTCTTCACGCTGGGCCGGTCCGCCGGGTTCAGCAAGGAGCGCCTCCAGCAGACCGTCGAGAAGGGGCTGATGCCCATCGCCGGCATCCTGCTGATCGTCGGTGCGGGCGGCGGCTTCAAGCAGACGCTGATCGACTCCGGTGTGGGCCAGATGATCCTGGACGTCTCCAAGGACTGGTCGATCCCGGCGCTGCTGCTGGCCTGGCTGATCGCGGTCGCGATCCGGCTGGCGACCGGCTCGGCGACGGTGGCGACGGTCTCGGCGGCGGGCCTGGTCGCTCCGCTCGCGGCCGACATGTCGACCACGCACACCGCCCTGCTGGTCCTCGCGATCGGGGCCGGCTCGCTCTTCTTCAGCCATGTCAACGACGCCGGTTTCTGGCTGGTGAAGGAGTACTTCGGGCTGAGTGTCGGGCAGACGGTCAAGACCTGGTCGGTGATGGAGACGATCATCTCGGTGGTCGCCGGCGGCCTGGTCCTGCTTCTCTCACTGATCATCTAGGAGCACGGCACCCCGCCACCCCGTGCGGGCGCTGCCCGGAGTGCGCCGTCGGGCGGGCGAACGTGTGCCGGGACACCCGGTGTCTGGGCGGCGCGGCCCGCTTTCCGTATGGCCAGGGCGGATGCGCGGCGCGGATCGCCGTGCCGGCACAGCAGGTGAGGGCGCTCGGGACGGGCTGGGGCTGCGGCGGGCCGCGCTCGCCGAGCCGCTGTCGCTGGCGCTGCGCGCGGTGCGGCGCGCCGGGGACTTCTCCGGCAGGCACGTCCTGGTGACCGGGGCCGGGGCGGTCGGATACCCGGTGACCGCGGCGGCGAAGGCGCCGGCGCGGCATGGGTGACGGTGACGGACCTGGTGCCGCAGGCGCTCGGGTACGCGGCCGTGGCCGGGGCCGGCACGCTCGTGCGGGCCGACGATCCGGCTGACGCCGGGTGGCCCGAGGAGGTGGACGTCGCCGTCGAGGCGTCGGGAGTGGCGGCCGGTCCGGACACCTCTCCGCGGCTGGTGCGGCGCGGCGGAGTGGTCGTCCAGCTCGGGATGCTGCCGCCGGGGCAGAGTCCGTCCGCCGGGAATCTGCTGGTGAGCCGCGAGAGCGAGCTGCGGAGGGGCGTTCCGGTTCGACGCCGAGTTCGACGCCGGTGAGGCCGAGACCGCGTTCGAGCCGGCCGCGGACAGGGGCCGGTGCTGCAAGGTGCTGCTGGAGTTCTGAGGGTCACCCACGCCACAACGGGTGTTCCCGTTTCGCCCACTCCCTGCTCACCGTTCCCGTTCGCAGGCCCCGTCTCGCCTCCGGGTCGCCCAGGGCCATACCGATGTGGCCGGCCAGGACCACGCCGATGGTCAGGGCGAGCCAGTCGTGCACGAAGGTCGCCGAGGTGCGCCACATCAGGGGCGTGAGGTGGGTGAACCACATCATCAGGCCGGTGCCGAGCATGACCAGCGTGGCGCCGGCGATCCACGCGGCGTAGATCTTCTGGCCGGCGTTGAACTTGCCCGCCGGACGGGAGGAGCGGCGCTTGTCCCGGCTCAGCGCCGCCCACAGCCACACGCGGTCGTGCGGGCCGAAGCGGTTGAGGAAACGCAGGTCGGCGCGGAAGGCGCGGGAGGCGAGGCCGAGCAGCACCGGTACGGGGAGGGCGAGCCCGGCGCACTCGTGGATGCGGACGACCAGTTCCCGGCGGCCGACCATGACCGCCAGCTGGGGGATGTAGAGGACGGCCGCCGTGGCCACGCAGACGCCCATCAGCGCGGCCGTCGTGCGGTGCACCCAGCGCTGGGCCGGGCCGAAGCGGCGGACGCGGGCGCCGGGCGGGGCCGGGGTGTCAGTTCGTAGGCTCATCGGTCCGTCCGTTCGACCGGCCGACCCAGGCGTCGACGTCGTAGCCGAGGTGCTCCCAGTAGCCGGGTTCGACCCGGTCGGTGACCGTGATGCCGGAGAGCCACTTGGCCGACTTGTAGAAGTACATCGGAGCGACGTAGAGGCGGACCGGGCCGCCGTGGTCGTGGGAGATGTCCTTGTCCTGCATGCGCAGGGCGACCAGGATGTCGGGGCGGCGGGCCTGGTCGAGGGTGAGGCTCTCGGTGTAGGTGCCGTCGAAGCAGGTGAAGCGGATCGCCTTCGCGGTGCCGCGCACCCCGGCCAGGTCCAGCAGACGGGAGAGCCGGACCCCTTCGAAGGGGGTGCCGGGGACCCGCCAGCCGGTGACGCACTGGACGTCCTTGACCAGCCGGGTCTGCGGCAGGGCGCGCAGGTCGGCGAGGGTGTAGGTGCGTGGGCGGTCCACCAGTCCGTCGATCTTCAGCTGGTAGTCCGCGGCGTTCTTGTGGGGTACGGAGGCGGCGACGGAGTAGTAGCGGAAGCCGCCGCCGTTGGGCAGCAGGCCGGTCAGGCCCGTGGGGTCCTGGCCGGCGACGGCGCCGAGGAAGCCCTCCAGGCCGCGTTGCAGCGCGGGCGCGGCGACGATGCCGAGCGCGCCCAGGCCGAGGGTGCCCAGGAAGACACGGCGGCCGACGGGTTTACCGTGCTGTTCCTCGGATTGTTCAGGGTTCACGTTCTCATTCGAGCACTCGGGGCCTCACCGGGCCAGGGAACGGGGGCAGTGGTCAGACTTCCGTC
This sequence comes from Streptomyces sp. NPDC007205, assembly GCF_040634095.1. NCBI lineage: Bacteria > Bacillati > Actinomycetota > Actinomycetes > Kitasatosporales > Streptomycetaceae > Streptomyces > Streptomyces sp. NPDC007205. The sequence goes on along the minus strand of NZ_JBEYEW010000013.1, from coordinate 124,594 downwards.
ATCACTTCTTACGTACGTCTCAGAAAGCCGTACGTCTCAGAAGCGGTACGTCTCAGCCGGCCGGGCCTCTCAGTCGGCCGGGCGTCTCAGCCGGCCGGGCGTCTCAGCCGGCCGGGCCTCTCAGTCCCTCAAGTGCCCCAGTGCGCGGGCGCGGGCCGCGCGGAAGGCGGCCAGGGGGTCGCTGTGCAGGCAGGACCAGGGGGCCGGGGTGGCGTGCCGGCCGATGCGCTGGAAGAGGGCCGCCGCCTCGGCCGGGCGGCCGGCGCAGGACAGGGCGAAGGCGAGGTGGTTGAGGTCGATGTGGCGGCGGGGGTGTTCGTCGTGCTCCCACTCCAGCCACCAGTCGAAGCCGGCGCGCAGGATCCGGCGGGCCCGCGGACCGGACCAGTGTCCGCAGGCGGCGGGGTCGGCGGGGGCCAGGCCGGCGGCGACGAGCACCCGGTAGCGCTCGGCGAGGGCGACGACCGGCAGGACGGCGAGCGGGGAGTCGGCCGGGGCCTCGGCGGCGGCCCGCTCGGCGAGGTCGTACACCTCGTGGTCCTCGGCCGCCCGGCCGCCGGAGGGCCGTTCGGCCAGGCGGGCCAGGAGCAGATGATGGGCGTGGTGGTGTTCGGGGTGGCGGCGGCGCAGCTCGGCGAAGGCGCCGAGCACCTCGTGCTCCGGGCCGAGCGTGCGGGCCAGCCGGAGTAACCCCAGCCAGGGGGTGGGATCGGCGGGGGCGAGCGCGGCGGCTTCGGCGCAGGCCTCGCGAGCCCGGTCGGGGTCCTCCTCCCTGCCGCGCAGGGCCCGCTGGACCTGGGCGAGGGCGTACAGCGTGGCGGCGTCGGCGGAGCCGGGTTCGGCGTGCAGCCAGTCGCCGGCCCAGGCCACGGCGTACGGCTCCCGGGCGAGCACGGTCAGGCGGTGGCCGCGGCGGTCCCAGTCGTCACCGGTGTGCAGCAGCAGGGAGCGGGCGGCCTGGCGTCGGCCCTGGGCCAGGGCGGCGCGCGCGGTGTGCAGCTCGGCGTCGTCGAGGGTGTCGTCGAAGCCGCCGAAGCCGTCCGGGGCAGTGTCACCGGACTGGTCCGAGCGGGTACGGCGAGCGCCGAGCACAGAGGGGAGAGAGGGCACCGCGGGACTTCCTGTTTCTCGGGCTGCCATCGACCGATCACGCACAGCAAACCCCCAGCCAAGGGTCGCGTCAAGCGGAACGAGGCTATTGCTCTCTTCAACTACCCTTGAGGGCAGGGAACTTGGCGATCTTCGCGCAGGTGGACCGCCGCAGGGCGGGGGTTCCGGCGGATCGCTGTGGCGTACGCCATGGCGCCGGGCCGCCCGCCCGCGCACCATGGCGAGTCAACCGCCCGGTTCCGGGTACTTCCGGGTACATGTAGTCCCGGGAGCGCTACAGTCGGCCCCTACGCACCCGTGGTCCGGCCGGATGATCGAGGTACGCAGCGTGTCCGTTCTGGTTCTCCTTCTCGCCGTGAGCGCGGCCTGCTGTCTGGGCTTCGGATTCGTGCTCCAGCAGAACGCCGCGGAGAAGGCGCCGCTCAGCGACTTCCTGTCCTTCCGGCTGCTGCTCGACCTGATGCGGGTGCCGCGCTGGCTGGGCGGGCTCGGGCTGATGGTGGCCGGCATGGTGCTCGGCGCGATCGCCCTCGGAAAGGGCGAGATCTCCCTGGTAGAACCACTGCTCGCGACCAACCTGCTGTTCGCGCTGGCCCTCTCCCGGCACCAGACCAGACAGCCCCTGGGCCGCCAGGGCTGGGCGGGACTGCTGCTGCTGGCGGGCGGGGTGAGCGCGTTCATCATGGCGGGCGAGCCGCGCGGCGGCCATGCGATCGCCGATCCGCTGCGGCACTGGCTGATCATCGGCGCGATGGTGGGTGCGGCCCTGGTGCTCACGACGTACGGCAAGCGTTCACGGCTGAGCTGGGGCCCGGTGCTGCTGGCCACCGCCGCCGGGCTGCTGTACGGCGTACAGGACGCGCTGACCCGGGTGAGCGGCACCCGTTTCTCCGCGGGCGGCTTCACCGAGCTGTTCACCGGCTGGCAGCCGTACGGCGTGCTGGCCTGCGGGGTCACCGGGCTGGTCCTGGTGCAGAGCGCGTTCGAGACGGCCCCGCTGCGGATGTCGCTGCCCGCGCTCACCGCCGCCGAGCCGCTCGCCGGGATCCTGTGCGGCGTCGGTTTCCTCGGCGACCGGCTGCGCACGGACACGGGCGCCCTGGCCTGGGAGGCGGCCGGGCTGGCGGCGGTGGTGGCGGGCATCATGCTGCTCGGGCTGCACCCGGCGATGCCGTGCGGCACGGCGGAGGCGGAGGGCTCAGCCCGGGACCTCCAGCGGCGCTGAGCACCCCCCTGCTTGGATGGGGGCATGAACCCCGCAGAGGAAATCCTCGACATCGTCGACGAGAACGACCAGGTCATCGGCCAGTACCCGCGCGGCGAGGCCTATGCGAAGGGCCTGCGCCACCGCTGTGTGTTCATCCAGGCCCGGGACGCGGCCGGCCGGCTCTTCGTGCACCGGCGCACGGCCACCAAGCTGGTCTTCCCCGCCTTGTACGACATGTTCGTCGGCGGGGTCGTCGGGGCGGGCGAGTCCTACGACGAGGCGGCGCTGCGGGAGGCCGAGGAGGAGCTGGGCGTACCCGGGCTGCCGCAGCCGGACTTCCTCTTCAAGTTCCTGTACGACGACGGGGCCGGGAACAGCTGGTGGTCGGCGGTGTACGAGGTGCGCTGCGAGCTGTCCGTGCGCCCCCAGGTGGAGGAGGTCCAGTGGCACGGCTTCCTGCCCGAGGAGGAGGTCGAGCGGCGGCTCGGCGCATGGGAGTGGGTGCCGGACGGGCTGGCGGCGTACGAGAGGCTGAAGGCGTTCCGGGCGGGCCGATGACCGCCCGGTAGGGTCGGCCGCGTGAGCGAATTCGTACGGAACATCCGGCTGTGGTTCGCGCCGGAGCAGGTGCGCGAGGAGGGCGGCACGCCCGACTACCGGTTCTCGCTGGCCAACGAGCGCACCTTTCTGGCCTGGCTGCGCACGGCGCTCGCACTGATCGGCGGCGGATTCGCGGTGGACCAGTTCCTGCCGGACCTGCGCTGGGCGTGGCGGGTCGGTCTCGCGCTCGCGCTGCTCGGGGCCGGTGTGCTGTGCTCGCTGCGCGCGGTGAACCACTGGATGCGCTGCGAGCGGGCGATCCGGCGCGGCGAGGACCTGCCCGTCTCCCGGTTCCCGGCACTGCTGAGCCTGGTCGTCGCGGTGGTGGCCGTGGCGATGGTCGTGGTGGTGCTGGTCGGATGGGAGGGGTGAGCACGGCCGGGCGGGACTCGGGCCTGCAACCGGAGCGGACCCGGCTGGCCTGGCGCCGTACGACCCTGTCCGCCGCCGTGGCCGCCGTGCTCGCCGTGAAGACCGCGCTGCACGGCGGGTCCTCGGCCGGCCGGGTCGTCGCGTGCGCGGTGTGCTGCGCCCTGTGGCTGGGCTTCCTGGGCGTGGCCCACCTTCGCATCCGCGCCCTGGCCTCCGGCGCCCGTCCGCCCGTGCTCGCCCCCCGGCACGCGACGGCGGCGGTGCTGTACGCGGTGGCACTGGCGCTCTGCGCCGCCGTACTCGTCGCCTAGCCGGCTGTGTCTTCCTCGGTCTCCCGGTCCACCGTGACCACGATCTTCCCCCGGGTGCGGCCCTCCTGGTTCAGCCGGTGCGCGTCGGCTGTCCGCTCCAGCGGGAAGGTCTCCTGGACGTGCACCGAGACCGCCCCGGCCTCCGCCAGACGGGTCAGTTCGGCGAGGTCCTCGGCGTCGGGGCGGACGAAGCAGTAGCGGCCGCCGTAGCCGGCCACCTCCGGGTCGGCGATCGAGGCCAGCCGGCCCGCCGGGGCGAGCAGGTCGGCCGAGGTCCTCAGGGTGTCGCCGCCGATGGTGTCGAAGGCCGCGTCCACACCCTCCGGGACGAGTCCGCGCACCCGTTCGGCCAGGCCCTCGCCGTAGGTCACCGGCTCGCCGCCGAGGCCGCGCACGTAGTCGTGGTGGGACTCGCTCGCCGTGCCGATGACCCGGGCGCCGAGGTGGGCGGCGATCTGGACGGCGAGGGAGCCGACCCCGCCGGCCGCCGCGTGCACCAGCACGGTCTCGCCGCGTTCGACCTCCAGCGCCTTGACGAGCACCTGGTAGGCGGTGAGCCCGGCGAGCGGGAGTCCGGAGGCCTCCTCGAAGGAGAGGTTGCGCGGCTTGCGGGCCAGCGTGCGCACGGGCGCGGCGACGTACTCGGCGAAGGTGCCGCGGGAGAGGAAGTCCTCGCGGCAGTAGCCGATGACCTCGTCGCCGACCGCGAACTCCGTGACGGCGGCGCCGGGCTGGACGACCACCCCGCTGACGTCCCAGCCGGGGACCACCGGGAAGACGGCGTCGAGGAGGGCGTCGAGATGGCCCTCGCGGCACTTCCAGTCGACCGGATTGACGGCCGCCGCACGGACCTTGACCAGCACCTGGTCGGGGCCGACCTTCGGGTCGCGCACCTCGCCGTACTCCAGCACCTCGGGTCCGCCGTAGTGGCGGTAGCTGATGCCCTTCATGTCCTGGACCCTCCGGGGTACTCGTGCGCCACGCAACCGGTATGCACCGATATGCACCGTTTGCGCGCGTAGCCTGTCCGTCGCCACACCCCTCGTACCCCCGAATTCACCCCCCGCACTCCCGAAAGCGAGCACCATGACCACCCTGCACCAGGAACACACCGAACACGGCACGCACAGCCACGGTCCGGGCTGCGGGCACAACGCCGTGCCGCACGGCGACCACCTGGACTACGCGCACGACGGACATCTGCACCGCGAACACGAGGGCCACTGGGACGAGTGCGAGCCGGCCGGGCACACCGTCCACGAGGACCACGAGCACATGCACTACGACGAGTGCGGACACGCCCAGGTGCCGCACGGCGACCACGTCGACTATCTGCACGACGGGCACCGGCACGCCGAGCACGACGGACACTGGGACGACCACTGACCGGCCGTACGGCAGGGGCCGGCGGCTCCCCGGGCAGCGCGCCGGGGAGCCGCCGGCCTTATCGTGGCTCCGGTCACGTTTGACCTCCTGTTGCGCGGACGCACTGGACTACATACCGACCGGTCGGCATCATGAGTCGGGTCCTGTTCACCCGTTCGTAGGAGTGATGTATGAGCGCCGACCACCCGCCCGGACTCGACCTGGACCGGCTGCGCGCCCTCCTCGACCGCGAGCGCCCCGGTCTGGTGACCGGCCCCCTGACCGGCCGGCTGATCGAGGGCGGACGGTCGAACCTCACCTACGCGCTCTCCGACGGCACCTCGAAGTGGGTGGTCCGCCGGCCCCCGCTCGGCCATGTCCTGGCCACGGCGCACGACATGAAGCGCGAGCACCGCGTGATCAGCGCCCTGCACCCGACCTCCGTGCCGGTTCCGCGCCCGGTACTGCTGTGCGAGGACGAGGAGGTGCTCGGGGCGCCGTTCTACGTCATGGAGTTCGTCGAGGGCACCCCGTACCGCACCGCCGAGCAGCTCGCCCCGCTGGGCGCCGAGCGCACCCGGAACGCGGTGCTGTCCCTGGTGGACACGCTGGTCGAGCTGCACGCGGTGGACCCCGCCGAGGTGGGCCTCGCGGACTTCGGGCGGCCCGAGGGCTTCCTCGACCGGCAGCTGCGCCGCTGGGGCAAGCAGCTGGACGCCTCCCGCAACCGGGAGCTGGCCGGCATCGACGAACTGCACGCGTCCCTCGGCCGGTCCCTGCCGGCCTCCCCCGCCCCGGCCGTCGTCCACGGCGACTACCGGCTCGACAACGTCCTGATCGGGGACGACAACCGGATCAAGGCGATCCTCGACTGGGAGATGTCGACCCTCGGCGACCCGCTCACCGATCTGGGCCTGCTGGTGATGTACAGCCAGCCGCTCGGTATGCCCGACTCCCCCGTGTCGACGACCGCCGAAGCCCCGGGGCACCCGTCCCCGCAGGAGCTGATCGAGCGGTACGCCGGGCGCTCGGGACGGGACGTGTCGGCCGTCTCCTGGTACACGGCGTTCGCCTGGTTCAAGCTCGCCGTGATCCTGGAGGGCATCCACTACCGGTACACGCTGGGCCAGACGGTCGGCCGCGGCTTCGACCGGATCGGCGATCTCGTACCCGTCTTCATCGACCACGGACTGACCACTCTTCAGGAAGGCTGACCGGCCATGGACTTCTCGTTCGACGCGCGCACCGAGGAACTCCGGGCCAGGCTGCTGGCCTTCATGGACGAGTACGTGTACCCGGCGGAGGCGGTGGCGGAGGAGCAGCGGGCCGCGCTGGCCTCCCCGTGGGACACCCCGGCCGTGGTCGGGGAGCTGAAGGCCGAGGCCCGCAGGCAGGGCCTGTGGAACCTCTTCCTTCCCGACGCCGAGCACGGGGCCGGGCTGACGAACCTCCAGTACGCGCCGCTCGCCGAGATCACCGGCCGCTCCCCGCATCTCGCGCCCACCGCGACGAACTGCGCCGCGCCCGACACCGGGAACATGGAGGTGCTGGCGCAGTTCGGCGACGAGCGGCAGAAGAAGCAGTGGCTGGAACCGCTGCTGGCCGGTGAGATCCGCTCGGCGTTCGCGATGACCGAGCCGGAGGTGGCCTCCTCGGACGCCACCAACATCACCACGCACATCCAGCGGGACGGCGACGAGTACGTCATCACCGGCCGCAAGTGGTACATCTCCGGCGCGATGAACCCGGACTGCAAGATCTTCATCGTGATGGGCAAGACGGACCCGGACGGCGCCGACATCCGCCGCCAGCAGTCGATGGTCCTGGTCCCGCGCGACACGCCCGGTGTCACCGTCAAGCGCGCGATGCAGGTCTTCGGCTACGAGGACCACTCCCACGGCGGCCACGCCGAGGTGGTCTTCGACCACGCGCGCGTGCCGGTGTCGAACCTCATCGGCGAGGAGGGCGGCGGCTTCGCCATCGCCCAGGCCCGGCTCGGGCCGGGCCGCATCCACCACTGCATGCGGCTGATCGGCATGGCCGAGCGGGCGATCGAGCTGATGTGCCGCCGGGCGGTCTCACGCACGGCCTTCGGCAAGGCGCTGGCCCAGCAGGGCGTGGTCCAGAACTGGATCGCCGACGCCCGGGTCACCGTCGAGCAGCTGCGGCTGCTGGTGCTGAAGACGGCCTGGCTGATGGACACCGTCGGCAACAAGGGCGCCCACACCGAGATCCAGGCCATCAAGATCGCCACTCCGCGTGCGGTGGTCGGCATCCTGGACCGGGCCATCCAGTTGTACGGCGCGGGCGGAGTGAGCCAGGACTTCCCGCTGGCCGAGCTGTACGCGAGCGCCCGCACCCTGATGCTCGCCGACGGCCCCGATGAGGTCCACCAGCGGTCGCTGGCACGGCGGGAGCTGAAGAAGTACCTGTAAGAGGGCGCGTGTAAGGGGCGGTTGCCAGGGCGACCGCCCCTTACATGGCTTTCACGGACGCAGCGCCCGCAGCAGCAGGTCGGCGAGGTGGTCGGCGACCTGCTGGGGGGTGAGGGGGCCGTCGGGGCGGTACCAGGTGGACAGGTGGTGGACGGAGCCGAAGTGGTAGTCCACCACCAGGTCGGCCGGCGTCGCCGTGGAGAAGACGCCCGCTTTCTGGCCCTCCTCGATGAGCGCGCGGAAGCGTTCGTGGTAGCGCCGGCGCTCCGCGCGGACCTGCTTGTTCTTCTCCGGGCTCAGATGGTGCATGGACCGGAAGAAGATCATCGCGTCGTCGAGGTTGTCGATCGTCGTGACGACCACGTCCGCCGCGGCGGCTCTGAGCCGCTCCTCCACCGGCGCGTCCAGGCCGGCGAAGTGGTCGAGCCGCTCCTGCTGGACGCGCAGCACACGCGCGTACACCTCGTGCAGGAGGTCGTCCTTGGATCCGAAGTAGTGGTACAGCGCCCCCTTGGTGACGCCGGCCGCCTCCACGATCTCCTGCACGGAGGTGCGGTCGTACCCCTGCTCGGCGAAGAGCCGGGTGGCGGCGGCCAGCAGCCGCTGTGGAACGGGCGTCCCGTCTCCGTCCGTCGTCCTGGGCACTGCCGCCACCTGCCTTTCCTCGTCGCCTACTGACCGGCGTTGCTGTTGTCGTGCGCGCGGGAACGCAGTTCCCGACGGAGGATCTTCCCACTCGCCGTCTTGGGCAGCTCGGGCAGGATCTCCACCTGGCGCGGGTACTTGTACGCGGCCAGTCTCTCCTTGCAGTACACCGCGAGTTCGTCCGGGGCCGCCTCGGCGCCGGGCCGCAGGCTGATATAGGCCTTGACGGTCTCGCCACGATAGCCGTCGGGGACGCCGACGACGGCCGCCTCGCGCACCGCCGGGTGGGTGTACAGCACGTCCTCGACCTCGCGGGGCCACACCTTGAAGCCGGACGCGTTGATCATGTCCTTCTTCCGGTCGACGACGTACAGCCAGCCCTGTGCGTCCATGAAGCCGATGTCGCCGGTGCGCAGCTCGCCGTCGGGAAAGGTCTCGGAGGTGGCGTCCGGCCGCCGCCAGTAGCCCGGTACGACCTGCGGCCCGCTGACCACGATCTCGCCCTGTTCGCCGAAGGGCACCTCCGCACCCTGGTCGTCCACGATGCGCACGATCGCGCCGCGGACCGGAACGCCGACGGCCAGCGTCCCGGAGACCGGGTCGACGGGCGCCTCCCAGCCGGGTGGTACGGAGGCGCAGGGGGCACTGCACTCGGTGAGTCCGTAGCCGTTGTGGATGTAGGGCCCGAAGTCCTCCTGGAACGTGCGCACCAGGGCGGGCGGCAGCGGCGCGCCGCCCGAGAAGACGGCCTGGAACGAGGAGAAGTGGTCGCGTGTCACAGCGGGGTGCGCGGCAAGCGCCATGAAGGCGGTCGAGGGACCGACCGTGTAGACCGGCCGGTGCTCGGCGAACGCGTCCAGCACCACCCCGGCCTCGAACCGGTAGGCCAGCGTGAGCGTGCCCGCACTGTTGAGGCACCCGCCGAACTGGCACACCATGCCGGTGATGTGGAACAGCGGCGCCATCGCGAAGTACACGGGCGCCTCGGGCAGGCCGAGCCCGGCGCTCTGCTGTTCGGCGTTGTGCATGATGTTGCCGTGCGTGTTGGTGGCGCCCTTGGGGGTGCCGCTGGTCCCCGAGGTGTAGCTGATCAGCGCGATGTCCGCAGGGCCGGGCGTACGCCCTTCGGGTGCTTCGTCGCCCGCCCGGGCAACGGTCACCAGGTCGTCGGCATCCGGGGCCTGCGGAAGCCGTTCGAAGGCGAGCACGCGCGCGTCGTTGCGCGTCTGGAAGTCCAGCTCGCATGCGGTGAGCACGATCCGCACCGGCGAACCGGCGGCCGTGTCACGCAGATACGACTCCCAGGCGCGGTCGGCGCAGACCAGCGCGGTCACCTCGCCGTCCCGCAGGACATGGGCGACCTCGCCCGACTTGTACATGGGGTTGACCGGGACGACGGTCGCGCCCGCCTTCCAGGCCCCGAGGACGGCGAGCACGAAGTGCGGGGAGTTCTGCAGCAGGACGGCGACCCGGTCACCGCGCGCCAGCCCCCGCGCGGCGAGGTACCCGGCGACGGAGTCGCTCAGCTCGTCGACCTCGCGATAGGTCAGACGTGCGTCGAAGTACGCGAGGAACGTGCGGTCCGGGGCCTCGGCGACGGCCCGGCGCAGCGCGTGCACGAGGGAGTCGACGGGCTCGACCGGGGCCCGCTGGGCCTCGCTGAGCAGGTCCAGCCAGGGCTGCGCCGCGTAACGGGACTCGGTCACCGGGCCTGCTCCCACTTGCGCTGGAGGTGGTTCATGCCGCTCAGCCAGCGATCCGGTTCGCTGGCCCGCGCCTGGTAGTACTCGGCCACCTCGGGGTGCGGCAGGATCAGGAAGCGGTCGTCCTCGATGCCCCGGAACAGGGCGTCGGCGACGGCCTCCGGCTCGATCGCGGTCGGGTGGAGCACCAGGTCCCCGGCGCTGCCGGTCGCGGCCAGCATGTCCGTGCGCACGCCCTGAGGACAGATGGCGTGCACCTTCAGACCCCGGTGGCGGTACGTCAGCGACAGCCACTCGGCGAAGGCGTAGGCGCCGTGCTTGGTGACGCTGTAGGAGGGCGCGCCGATCATGGTGAGGAGCCCGGCGGCCGACACGGTGGACACGAACCGCCCGGTGCCCCGCTCCAGCCATCCGGGCAGCAGCTCGTGTGCCGCGCGGACATGCGCCATGACGTTCACGTCCCACGACACCGCCCAGGCCCTCTCGTCGAGCGGCCCGCCCGCGCCGCCGTCCTCGAAGGCGACACCGGCGTTCGCGCAGTAGACGTCGACGGTGCCGCCGAGCGCGTCCCGGGCGTCACCGACGATCGCGGAGGCGTCGCCCGGCACGGCGATCCCGCCGATCTCCTCGGCCACCGCCTTGGCCTTCTCGCCATCCAGGTCGTTCACGACCACCCGGGCCCCCTCGGCGGCGAACCGCCGGGCCAACGCGGCCCCGATCCCACCGCCGGCCCCGGTGACGACCACTCCCGCATCCTGCACGGCTTCCACCATCGGTCTCCTTCGACACGACTCAGCGCGGCGCGCATCGGCCCCTGGCGGCCCAGACTAACCGGTCGGTATGTGTGAAGGAAGGGCCACCGCACCAACCTCCAGCCATGGACCTGTCCCGACGGAACCTCCTCGCATCGGCAACCGTGGCCGCCCTTCCGGGCGCACCCGGACACCGTGAAGTACTGCACACCGGCTTCGAAAGGCTCGCAGCCGACGGTTACTCCCTGCTGACGGGCCGGCGCGTCGGCATCGTGACCAACCCGACCGGCATCACCGGCGACACCGCCCACATCGTCGACGTCATGCACAAGGACCCCCGCGTGAGGCTGACGGCGGTCTTCGGCCCCGAACACGGCTTCAGAGGCACCGCGCAAGCCGGCGGCTCCGAGGGGCGCTACGACGACCCGGCGACGGGCCTGCCGGTCTACGACACGTACCTGAAGAGCGGCAAGCCGCTCGCCGACATCTTCACCGCCTCCGGTGTCGACACGGTCGTCTTCGACATCCAGGACGTCGGCGCCCGCTTCTACACCTACATCTGGACGCTGTACGACTGCATGGAGGCCGCACAGCTCGCGGGCAAGCGGTTCGTCGTCCTCGACCGGCCCAATCCGGTGACCGGCCGTGAGGCCCAGGGTCCCGTCCTGCACAAGGAGTTCGCCACCTTCGTCGGCCGGCAGCCGATCGCGCAGGCGCACGGGATGACCGTCGCGGAGCTGGCGCGGCTGTTCAACGGGCAGTTCCTGAGCAAGCCGGTCGCGCTGGACACCGTACTGATGACGGGGTGGAACCGCACCCGGTTCTACGACGCCTCCGGACTGCCCTGGGTTCCGCCGAGCCCGAACATGCCGACCCCGGACACGGCTCTCGTCTACTCCGGCACCTGTATGTTCGAGGGCACCAACGTCTCGGAGGGCCGGGGCACGACCAGGCCCTTCGAACTGCTCGGCGCCGACGGCGTCGACGGCCGCTGGGCCGCCGCCGCGAACGCGCTCGGACTGCCCGGGGTGCGGTTCAGGGAGGCGTACTTCGCGCCCACCTTCTCCAAGTTCCAGGGCAAGACGGTCGGCGGAGTGCAGATCCATGTGACCGACCGAGCCGCCTACGACCCCGTACGCACCGGCATCGCGCTGCTGGTGACCGTCAGGAGGGTCTGGGCCGGCTTCGCGTGGCGCCCGGACCACTGGATCGACAAGCTCACGGGTTCCGCGCGGGTGCGCACGATGATCGACGCGGGGGCGGGCACCGACGAGGTGACCGGTGCCTGGCAGGAGGAGCTGGCCGCGTTCCGGCGGGTCCGGAAGGAATATCTCCTCTACAGGTGAGGCGTGGTGTATGGCCAACTCTGCCCCGGAGCAGGACGATACGTGCGCGACGCATCGTTTCAGGGGGGACGAGGGAGCCTGACATGGCGGATCCTGGGATGAGCGTGACTCCCTACTGGGAGCTGACCTTCGACGCGGACGGGGACGTGGAGGGCCCCGAACGCGACCAGCTGATGGCGCAGGTCACGGAGCACGGCGTCCGTGACCTGATCGTCTTCGCGCACGGCTGGAACGACGACCGCTCGGGCGCGACCGCGCTGTACCGCCGTTTCTACGCGCCGTTCCCGGCGCTCGCGCCACGGGCCCGCCTCGGCTACGTGGGCGTGATCTGGCCGTCGATGCGGTTCAGCGACGAGCCGATCCCGGACTTCCCGAAGTCGGTGGCCGCCGCGGCGGCGGAGGCGGCACCGGGCCCGGCGCTGGACAAGGACACCCGTCGCGCGCTGCTGCAGACCTTCCCGGGCCGCGCGTCCGTGATCGACCAGCTGGCCCGGATGCTGGACGAACGGCCGGACGGCGCCGCGGGGTTGCCCGAGTTCGGGCGGCTGGTGCGCCTGCTGGTGGACGCGGAGCCGCCCGGGGTGGCCGACACCGATGAGGAGGGCGAGCCGGCCGTGTTCACCGAGGACCCGGCGACCGCCTGCGACGCGCTCGCCGACGCGCTCGCCGCGGTCCGGTCGTCCGGCGCACCGGCCGGGTTCGGCATCCCGAACCCCTGGGAGGGCGCCAAGGAGCTGCTGCGGCAGGCGACGTACTACACGATGAAACGGCGCGCCGGGACGGTCGGCGAGCACGGACTCGGGCCGGTGGTCGGGCAGTTGGCGCATGCGGCACCCGGGGTGCGGGTGCATCTGGCCGGGCACAGCTTCGGCGGGCGGCTGGTGTCGTTCGCGCTGCGCGGGCTGCCCGACGGAGTGCGCGCGGTGAAGTCCGTGACCCTCCTCCAGGGCGCCTTCTCGCACTACGCGTTCGCCGACGGGCTGCCGCAGGACCCGGACAAGGCGGGCGCGCTCAAGGACCGGCAGCGGCGCATCGACGGTCCGCTGGTGTGCTGCTACTCGCACTTCGACACGGCCCTCGGCACGTTCTATCCGCTGGCCTCCCGGCTGTCGTGGGACGACCGTTCGTGTGCGGGCGGCGAGATCGCGGCCGTACTGGGTCCGCGGTGGGGCGCGATGGGCCATGACGGGGTGCAGGCGGTGCCGGGGACGGCCCGGCTGGACCTCGCGGCGGCCCTCGCCGCAGGGCTTCCGGCGTCGGGGTGCGTGAACGTCGACGCGGCGGCCGTGGTCCGGCGCGGGGGCCCGCCGACCGGGGCGCACAGCGACATCGTGCACCCCGAGCTGGCCCGGCTGGTGCTGGCGGCGGGCCGTGTCACCTGACCCGCCGCCCGTGTGTCACCGCGCCCGGCCCGTCGGTCGGTTCACCGGTGTGAGGTGTACTCCACCACCTGCTGGAACGTCGGCCGGTTCTGCCAGCTGATCCTTCCGTGCTTGATGCCGCCCAGGGTGCGCTGGACGATGGAGTCGGCGCACCACTGGTCGCCGGCCGAGCACTGGTCGTCGCCCGGGTAGACCTGGGCGGCGGTCGTCCCGGCCGCCTGCTTGAGGGTGCTGATCAGGATGTCCCGGCAGGCGCCGAGGCTGCCGCCGCCGCAGTACTTCTCGGCGAGCCCGCCCCGCACGTTCTCACCGAGCACCGCCCGGATGTCCTTGTCGACATAGCTCCACCAGCCGTACTGGAAGGCGCTTCCGGCGTGCGAGCCGGTCGGGCCGTGTCCGGCGGAGGGGGTCTCGTCGATGGGTGCGTTGCCGGTGAAGGCGGTGTACAGGTCGCTGCCGAGGCCCGGTTCGAACTCCGCCTTGACCAGCAGCGGCCACCAGGCGTCCAGGATGCGGATCGCGTCGGCGTTCGCGTAGGCCTTCGAACCGGCGGAGCTCTCCGTGCGCCTGGCGCCCGCGGTCACCCATGCCTGCAGCTTGCTCACCGCGTCGGCGGCCGTGGAGTCGGTCACCGGCGAGGAGCCGATCACCTTGAGCAGCTTGGGCAGCACGTCCTCGGCGCGCAGGTCGGCGAGGGCCGCGTCCGCCATGGCCCGCACCAGTTCGGTGCGGGTCACCCCGCCGGCCGCGACCAGCTTCTTGACCCGGTCGTCGAGCAGGTTGCCGCGGTGCACGGAGCCGTCGGCCCAGCCCGCTGCCGTGTAGTCCTTGGCCTGCTTGTTGTTCCAGGAGACGTAGTAGTCCTGGTCGACGGAGTTGGGGTGGGCCGAGGCCGGGGTGTAGTCGGCCGTGTTGGTGGCCGGGTCCCAGTTCCGCCACTCGTACGCCGGCTGCGCCCAGACCGGGAAGTCGGCGTCGACCCCGTCGGCGCGCACCGGGTTGTCGCCGCTGTTGTAGTACGCGGTGTGCCGGGAGTCGGCGTAGAACCAGTTGAAGGTGTAGTTGATGTGCTGGGCCGCGCTCTGGAAGTCCTTCGGGCCCTTGACGTAGTCGGGGTCGTTCAGCATCTGGAAGCCGATGATCGAGTCGGCCTCGTGCAGGTAGGAGGAGCGCAGCGAGGTGTAGGCGACCTTCTTGCCGCCGACGGTCGCGCGGTACTCCACCGGGCCGTACTTCGTCCGCCACACCCGCATCGTGTACGACCCCGCCGGCGTGCTGTCGGCCGTGGTCGGTGACCAGGAGTTCTTCTGCTCGACCTGGTCCATGGCCGTGCAGGTGCCGTGGTACAGGTAGTGGTGGTCGTCCTGGCACAGTTCGACGGCGTAGGTGTCGATGATGTCCTGGCCGGAGGTGGTGGCGCTCCAGGAGTAGTCCTCGCCGCGGCCGAGTTCGACGTACATGCTCAGGCCCGCGAAGGAGGCGCCGCGCGCGCTGATGCCCGGGCCCTGGATCTCCTGGAGCATGAGCAGCTGCGGGGCGAAGTAGCCGGTCTGCGGTCCGAAGACGGCGATCGGGTGGCCGCTGGCGGTGTACTTGCCGCTCACCACGAGGGCGTTGGACATCCCGCGTCTGGCCGAGCTGAGCGTGGTCTTCGCGGCGGTGGCGGAGGTGCTCTTCGCCGCGGCGGTGGCCGCGCTGCCCGTACGGTCGTAGACCAGCGGTTCCTGGGCGACCGAGCCGGCGTCGGGCAGGGCCTCGCCCTTGGCGTCGGCGGGCTTGGCGCCGTACGGGAAGCTCTCGCCGTCGTGGACGCTCAGGACGGCCTCGGGGTCGTTGCGCTCACGGAATGCCTCCCAGACCCTGGTGCCCTCCTCGACGCCGTACTTGGACTGGGCGGCGATCAGCGAGAGGGCGTTGTTGACCTCGCCGCCTCCCCCGGAGCCGAACAGCGAGCCGATCACGGAGGCCAGCGCCACGAGGTCGGTGACCTTGAAGTGCTCGATGGTCCCGGCGTTGGTGATCGGGTCCTTGTGGCCGGTCAGGTCGTACTCGCCGGGGAAGTAACGCCCGCTGTCGGAGACGTCGATGTAGGCGTTGATGCCGTCGAGGTAGGCCTTGACGTCGGCGAGGGCCTGCTGGCCGCGGGCGCCGTTCTTCGCGACGGCGTTGTCGATCTGCGCCTGCAGGTCGGCCTCGGTGTAGGGCGCGTTGCGGTAGAACTCCTGCTCCAGGCCCTGGTTGGCGGCGGCGCCGCCGGCGAAGGAGGTCAGCCGGCCTCGGCCGACGTGCCGGAAGACGTCCATCAGCCACAGCCGGTCCTCGGCCGCCGCGTAGCCCGCACCGTACTCGGTGCCGTACCGGGTGGTGCCGGTGATGTGCGGCACACCGGTCTTCTTGTCCCGGACGATCGTCACGTCGCCGCGTCCGCCCGGCTTCTCGGTGGAGGCGACCTGGTCGGACGGCACACCGAAGGAGGAGTCGTTGAAGAAGTTGTTGATCGTGGCGTCGGTCAGGCCCGCGTAGCCGTTCGCGAGGTTCGCGTACGGGCCGAGCTGGTCCTCGGCGTGCGAGGGCTGGGCGCCGAAGGCCTGGTTGAGCAGGATCTGCGCGAGCGTGGCGTTGCCGTTCTCACCGGGCGGCAGGATGTCCGAGCACTGGCCGCCGCAGTAGTCGTTCGAGGCGGTGGCGACGGCGGCGGCCGTCGTCTGGGTGAGGGGAGAGAGAAGTCCGGCGACGAGCACGCATATCGACGCGGACTTCAGGAACCCGGTGAAGCGGCGGGACGTTCTCAGTCTGTCAAGGGCGGTACGTGGGGTTCGCCGTGGCATGGCAGCTCCTAGCGACAGGGGTGGCCGAAGGTTACCGCCGGTATCCCCAGCTTTAAAGATGAACATGCGTCACTTTCAGGAGTGCAGAAGCAGGATCACAAGAAGAGATGGAGCCGAACCACCTGTCGATACGTCTATTCGGCGACGTCCGTGCGACGACGCCGAAGTGACCGAAGTACAGGTGCAGGTGTGACGGAGGTGCAGGGCGATGGCCGGTTTCCGGAGTCTGGCGAGACAGGTACGCGATCCCGACTGCGATCTGGCACTGCGGCGGTACTCGCTGCGCAAGTGCCTTGAGAAGTTCGCCCCTTACGGGCATCGGGCGACCTGGGACCATCTGTGCTCCCGGGCGGGCTTCGGCCCCGAGGACCGCTCCCCCGACCCGGTGCGGCTCGTGGCCGCACTGGAGGAACTGGAGGAGGCCCGTTGTGTCTGGCTCGCCTACGAGACCGAGTTCACCGAGCGGCGCAGGAAGGAGAAGCACGACGGGCTGCGCAGGCCGGGCAGTGTGGACGACTGGCACCGGCTGACCTGGGGCGGCTTCGGGGTCGCCTGGTGCGACGACCCGCGGATCCACCCCGCCGAACCACTGGCGGAGGTGCTGCGCCGGCTGATCGCCGCCCTGGAGCGGGAACCGGGCGCGGGCTGCCCGGTGTGCGGCGCTGACCGCCTGGTCTGGCGGTACGGCCTGGACCACGAGCCGTCGTCCGGCCCGGTCTGCACGGACTGCGGGATCCTTGTGCCGCGTCCGGTTCTCACCCCGCAGGCACTGGAGTTCGCCAGGCGGGGGCGGCTGCTGATGTCGGCCTGAGTGGTGGTTTCAACGGGGGGCGTTCTGGGGGGTGCGTAGGGGATGCCGCGCCCCCTGCTGTGCGGCGGCCGGGGCCGTTGTCCATGGGGGTTGGCACCATCGAGGCATGGTGCGGGTATGTCTGAACGGGAGCCGCTCCGCGGCGGACGGCGTGAGCGTGCCGATCTCACCGGAGGACCTGGCCCGGTCCGCGGCTCGGGCTGTGGCGGCCGGAGCCACCTCGGTCCATGTCCGCCCGAAGACGCCGTGCGGGCACGACAGCCTCTCCCCGCGCGTCCTCGCGCCGGCCCTGGAGGCGATCCGGGCGCGGGTGTCCGTACCGGTCGGGGTGACGACCGGAGCCTGGGCCGAGCCCGACCCGACAGCAAGGCTCGCCCGGGTGCGCAGTTGGTCCGTGCTGCCCGACTTCACCTCGGTCAACTGGCATGAGCCGGGCGCCGAAGCGGTCGCCGAGCAGCTGCTCGGCATGGGCGTGGGCGTCGAGGCAGGCATCTGGTCCGGCACCGACGGAGCGGCCCGGTTCGCGGCCTCGCTGCTCGGGCCCGGGGTGCTGCACGTGCTGGCTCAGGTGGCCGACCCGGACCCGGCGACCGCCGAGGCCTCGGCGCGGGCCCTGCTGGCCGAGCTGGGTACCGCCCACGGCCGGCCGGTGCTGCTGCACGGCGAGGAGGGCGGCACCTGGCCGGTGCTGCGGCTGGCCGGACGGCTGGGCCTCGCCGCCCGGATCGGACTGGAGGACACGCTGTTCCTGCCGGACGGCGAGCGCGCGGCGTCCAATGCGCAGCTGGTGGCCGAGGGACTCGTCCAGTACGGGTCGCTTCAGCGCCCGTCGTAGGGCAGGCCCACCAGCCCGGCACGCCTCGCGACGTCCGTCTGCCCCTGTGCCGACGCTACCAGCCGCAAATCCGCTCGCTCCAGCCGATTCCCGTGCGGACAGTGGAGCCGAGGAAACCGAACCGATGAACACGGGGAGTCCGATGTCCACCCTGCGGGTCACCGCCGAAGTGCTGACCGTCCACGAGCATCCGAACGCCGACGCCCTGGAGCTGGCCCAGGTGGGCCTGTACCGGGCCGTCGTCGCCAGGGGCGCCTACCGTACCGGTGAGGCCGCCGTCTACATCCCCGAGCAGTCCGTGCTCCCGGCCGGACTGATCGAGGAGCTGGGCCTGACCGGGCGGCTGGCGGGCGGTGAGGCCAACCGGGTCAAGGCGGTGCGGCTGCGCGGCGAGCTGTCGCAGGGCATCGTGTGCCGGCCGAAGGCGCTGGCGGACGTCGACCTGGTCCGGGCGGCGGCCGAGGGGACGGACTTCGCCGAGCAGTTGGGCATCACCAAGTGGGTGCCGCCGATCCCGCCGACCATGAACGGCGAGGTGGAGTCGGCACCCGACCTGCTGCCCTGGGTCGACATCGAGAACGTCCAGCGCTACCCGGACATCTTCACTCCGGGCGAGCCGGTCGTCCTGACGGAGAAGCTGCACGGTTCGGCGTGCCTGCTGACGTATGTCGCCGACGAGGGACGGGTGTACGTGTCCTCCAAGGGCTTCGGGGCCAAGTCCCTGGCCCTGAAGGAGGATCCGCGGAACCTGTACTGGCGGGCGATCCGGGGACACGGCGTCGCCGAGGTGGCGGCCCGGCTGGCCGAGCGGCTCGGGGCACGCCGGGTCGGCGTCTTCGGAGAGGTGTACGGCGCGGGGGTGCAGGACCTGTCGTACGGCGCCGACGGGCGGCGGGACACGCTGGGGTACGCGGCGTTCGACGTCTCGGCGGAGGTGGACGGCACCGTGCGGTGGCTGGACGCGGCAGAGTTGCTGGAGGCCGAGCTGCCGGTGGTGCCCCGGCTGTACGCGGGGCCGTACGACATCGACCGGGTACTGGAGTTCGCGAGCGGCCGGGAGA
This sequence comes from Streptomyces sp. NPDC007205, assembly GCF_040634095.1. Classification (NCBI taxonomy): domain Bacteria; kingdom Bacillati; phylum Actinomycetota; class Actinomycetes; order Kitasatosporales; family Streptomycetaceae; genus Streptomyces; species Streptomyces sp. NPDC007205. The sequence goes on along the minus strand of NZ_JBEYEW010000013.1, from coordinate 105,831 downwards.
CGGTGTCCGGGCGGGAGCTGCATCTGCGGGAGGGGGTGGTGATACGGCCTGCGGTGGAGCGGTACAGCGCGGTGACCGGGGGCCGGGCGATCGCCAAGGCGGTGAGCCCGGCGTACCTGACGCGCAAGGGCGGCACCGAGTACGAGTAGGGCGCCGGGCGCCGGGTGCCGGGCAGGCGAAAGCAGGCGCGCGCCCGGCAGCCGGCGGTGCGCCCCTCCCCCGGCCGGACTCTCAGCGGCCCTCGGCCAACAGCCTGGACCCCGTCAGGCGCTGGCCGAACACGTCGTCCGGGTTGGACAGGACGCAGTTGTCGAGGGACAGGCAGCCGCAGCCGATACAGTCGGTCAGGTGGTCGCGCAGCCGGTTCAGCTGCTTGATGCGTTCGTCGAGCTCCGAGCGCCACTTCTCCGACAACCGCGCCCAGTCCTCCCGGGTCGGTGTGCGTTCCTCGGGAAGCTCCGCCAGGGCGTCCCGGATCGTGGCCAGCGGGATACCGACCCGCTGCGCCGCGCGGACGAAGGCGACCCGGCGCAGGGTGTCACGGCTGTAGCGGCGCTGGTTTCCGGACGTGCGGCGGCTGCTGATCAGGCCCTTGGACTCGTAGAAGTGCAACGCGGAGACGGCGGCGCCGCTGCGCGCGGCCAACTGGCCGACGGTCAGTTCATGGATCTTCTCAGGAATCTGCGGCACTCCTCAGAGCCTAGGCCCCGTCGTCACCTTCCCGCCTGCCCGGTCCTCGTCGCGGTCCGTTGACAGGCGCCTCTCATCCGACCATGCTAAGCAGTTGCTTAGAGACGCGAGCGAGAGGCCGGGAACATGGCAGAACCGAGGACCTTCACCTCCCCCGACGAGCTGAAGGCAGCCGTGGGCGAGCAGCTGGGGTACACCGACTGGCTGGAGGTCGACCAGAAGCGCATCGATCTGTTCGCCGAGGCCACCGGCGACCACCAGTGGATCCACGTGGATCCGGAGAAGGCCGCCGCGGGGCCGTTCAGGACCACCATCGCCCACGGGTACCTGACCCTCTCGCTGCTCCCGCTCTTCGGCCCGCAGCTGATCCGGGTGGAGGGCGTGACGATGGGCGTGAACTACGGCACGAACAAGGTCCGCTTCCCCTCCCCGGTCCCCGTCGGCTCCCGGCTGCGCGCCACCGCGAAGATCACCGGCGTCGAGGACGTCACCGGTGGTGTCCAGGTGACGGTCGCCTTCACCGTGGAGCGCGAGGGCGGCGACAAGCCGGTGTGCGTCGCGGAGTCGGTGGCCCGGTACTACCTCTGAGGCCCGGGCCCCTCACTTCCCCCGACCATGCGGAGCACGAGGTCGGCGTAGAGCGTGCCGACCTCCTCCGGGGTGCGCGGGCCGTTCACGGTGAACCAGCGGGCGACGTCGATGCACAGCGACAGCACGGCGAGCGTGGTGCCGTGGACGTCCAGCACGTCGAACTCGCCCGAGGCCACGCCGTCCTCGATGATCCCGCGCACCTCGGCGTCGACCTGGCGGCGCAGGGCGACGATCTCGGCCCGGGCCTCGGGGCCGAGCGCGTCGAGTTCGTACTGCACGACCCGCGCGGTGGTGCGCCGGCCGGCGTGCCAGCGGACGAAGGAGCTGACCGCGTCGGCCAGCCGCTCGGCCGCGGTGCCCTCCCGCCGCGAAGCCGTGCGCAGGATGTCGAGGGCCTTGTCGTGACCGATCCGGCTGATCCGGTGGAGCAGCTCTTCCTTGGTCTTGTAGTGGATGTAGAGCGCGGCCGGGCTCATGCCGGCGCGGCCCGCGATGTCGCGGGTCGTCGTCGCGTGGTAGCCGCGCTCGGCGAAGGCCTCCACGGCGGCGACGAGCAGCCGCCGGGCCGCGTCAGGGGTGACCTCTTCCCACGGCTCCGCTTCGCCGCCGGTCGTCTCCTCCGCCGTACTCATCGCTCGCTCGCCCCTCTCGCTGACAGGAGCACCACCATACCGCCGACGGTGAGCGAGCGCTTAGTGCAGCCGCTCAGAGCTTTTCGAAGGGGTCGTGGTCCGCGAGCAGCTTCTCCAGGCGTGCCTGGTCGACGCGGCTGACGATCTGCCCGGCCTCCTGGCGGTCGCGGACGACCTTGGCGAGGGTGAAGGCGGAGGTGACCAGGTACAGGACGGCGATGGCCAGGAACGCCCGTACCCAGGCGTCGGCGTTCAGCCGGAAGATGCCGACGGCGGTGGCCACCATGGCGACCGAGAACGAGGCGACGGCCTGGCCGTAGAACGCGGCCGTGCTCTGCTGCTTGACCGGTGTGTCACTCATGGCAGACAGCATCGGCGGATGCGGCCCGCGCCGCATCCGCCGAAGTACTCAGACACATACTCAGCCGCAGACGTGCTCAGAACGCCGAAACCCCGGTCAGGGAACGGCCGATGAGCAGTTTCTGGATCTGGCTCGTGCCCTCGTAGAGGGTCATCACGCGGGCGTCGCGCAGGAGTTTGCCGGCCGGGTACTCGTCGATGTAGCCGTAACCGCCGAAGACCTGCAGGGCGTTGTTGGCGGCGCGGACGGCGGCCTCGGAGGCGAAGAGCTTGGCCTTGGACGACTCGACGGCGAACGGCTGCCCGCGGTCGATCAGGCCGGCGACCCGCCAGGTGAGCAGCCGGGCGGCGTCCACGTCGACGGCGATGTCGCTGATCAGCTCCTGCACCAGCTGGTGACGGGCGATCGGCTTGCCGAACTGTTCGCGCTCACCGGCGTACCGCACGGCCGCGTCCAGCGCCGCCTGGGCGATGCCGACACAGCCCGCGGCCACCGACATCCGCCCCTTGGCCAGCGCGGACATGGCCACCGAGAAGCCTTTGCCGGCCTCGCCGAGCATCGCGGAAGCGGGCACCCGCACGTCCTGGAGGACCAGTTCGGCGGTGGTCTGGCCGCGCAGGCCGAGCTTGCCGTGGATGGGGCGGCGGGTCAGGCCGGGGGTGTCGGCGGGCACGAGGAAGGCGGACACCCCCTTGTGGCCGGGGGCGTCGGTGGAGCGCGCGAAGAGCAGGACGACGTCGGCCCATGTGCCGTTCGTGATGAACATCTTGGTGCCGTTGATGACGTAGTCGTCGCCGTCGCGTACGGCACGGGTGGTGAGGTTGCCGGCGTCGGAGCCGGTGCCGGGCTCGGTGAGGCCGAAGCAGCCGACGTGCTCCCCCGCGGTCAGCCCCGGCAGCCAGCGTCGCTTCTGCTCCTCGTCGCCCCAGGCGGCGATGGTCTTGGCGACGAGGCCGAGGGAGACGGAGACGATGCCGCGGACGGAGGAGTCCCCGCGGCCCAGTTCCTCCGTCACCAGGCAGTACGCGAGGTGGTCGCCGCCGGAGCCGCCGTACCCCTCGTCGATGGTCAGCCCGAGGAAACCGAGCTCGCCGAGCTTCTTCACGATGCCCCGGTCGACCTCCTCGGCGCGGTCCCAGGCGATCACGTGGGGGGCGATCTCGCGCTCCACGAAGTCCCGGGCGAGCTGCCGTACGGCGGCCTGCTCCTCGCTCAGTTCCAGGTTCACCACGCGATCACCCCACTCGGACAGGATCCCTCGACGGATCTTGAAAACCGTACATTTAAATTAGCACTGCTAGTTTCCAGTTCCAGCCCTACTATGTGCGCCATGGCCCGACCGCGCAAGCCCCTCCTCAGCACCGACCGGATCGTCGAGACGGCCCGGGAACTCGTGGACCGGGAGGGACTGGCGGCCGTCTCCACCCGCCGGCTCGCCGCCGAGCTGGGGGTGAGCGGGCCCTCGCTCTACAACCACTTCCGCACCAAGGACGAGATCCTGGAGGCGGTCGCCGACTCGGTGAGCGGTCTGGTGGACCTGTCGATGTTCGAGGACGGCCGCGAGTGGCGGACCGCACTGCACGACTGGGCCGTCTCCTATCGGGCCGCCCTGCGCGAGCACCCGAACATCGTCCCGGTGCTGGCCAGGGGTCCGGGGCGGCGGCCGGCCGCACTGCGACTGGCCGACGCCGTGTACGGCGCGATGGTCGGCGCGGGCTGGCCCCCGGCCCAGGCGACCTCCATCGGCGCGCTGATGCGGTACTTCATCATGGGCTCCGCGCTCGGCTCCTTCGCCGGGGGCTTCGTGGACGACGCGAGCGCGTACGACCCCGCCGACTATCCCCACCTGGGCCAGGCCCATCTGCTCGCCGAGCAGCAGGAGAAGATCGACGAGCGGGCCTTCGAGACGGGGCTGACGGCGCTGCTGGACGGGCTGGCGCAGCAGTACGAGCAGGTGCGGCAGAGCGCGTGAGAACACTTCGGTGGGCACCGAAGTACCGCTGCCGCATGATGGCCGCATGACCACCAAGGACCCACGGGCGGCCGGGCTCGCCTCACTGGCGGCGCTGGTCGCCGACGAGACCCGGGCCGCGTGTCTGCTGGCGCTGCTCGACGGGCGGGCCTGGACCGCCGGTGAGCTGGCCCGGCATGCCGGGGTCGCCGCGTCGACGCTCAGCGAGCATCTGGGCAAGCTGGTGGCCGGCGGCCTGCTCGCGGAGGCACGGCAGGGACGGCACCGGTATGTACGGCTGGCCGACGCGCGCGTGGCGGGGCTCGTCGAGGATCTGGCCGCGCACATGCCTCCGGCGGCTGCACGGCGCCCGGTGCGGACCCTGCGCGAGTCGAGCGCCGGGGCCGCGATGGCGCGGGGCCGTACCTGTTACGACCATCTCGCCGGGCGGCTCGGGATCGCGGTCACGGATGCGCTGACCCTCCGGGGGTTGCTGCGGCAGGACACGGGGTTCGCGCTCACGGACGCGGGGGTGGAGTGGTTCGCCGCGGCGGGTATTCCGCTCGATGTCCCGAGCAGGCGGCCGCTGGCCCGTGCGTGCCTCGACTGGACCGAGCGGCGTCCGCATCTCGCGGGGGCGGCGGGGGCCGCGCTGTGCCGGCATGCGCTGGATGCGGGGTGGTGCGTGCGGGTCGGCTCCGCGCGGGCGGTGAAAGTGACTCCCTCGGGGGAGCGGGAGCTGTCCGCCTTGCTCGGTATTCCTTCCAGTGCCCTGCGCTGAGTCCGGCTACCGGGGGGTCTGTTGTCCGCCGGGTGCGGGTCCGCCGTGATCGCTCGCGCAGTCCCCCGCGCCCCTCAGGCACTCACCGCGCCGCCCGCTGCGACGGCGGTCCGACCCCCGCCCGGCCCAGCCCCGGCACTGTCCGACACCCCCCGCCAAACCCACCGTCCCCTGCCTGACCTCGGGAGCATCATGAACACCAGTCCACGCCACCGCCTGCTGCCCGCCGGCGCAGCCGTCGTCAGCGTCGTCCTCTGGGCGTCAGCCTTCGTGGCGATCCGGAGTGCGGGGCAGGAGTACTCCCCCGGTGCGCTGGCCCTGGGCCGGCTGGTGTCGGGGGCCCTCGCCCTGGGAGTCATCTGGGCCATACGCCGGGAAGGACTGCCACCCAAGGCCGCCTGGCGCGGGATCCTGCTGTCCGGGGTGCTGTGGTTCGGGTTCTACATGGTCGTCCTGAACTGGGGCGAGCAGCAGGTGGACGCCGGCACCGCGGCTCTCGTCGTGAACGTCGGCCCGCTGCTGATCGCCCTGCTCGGCGCACGCCTGCTCGGCGACCCGATGCCGCCGCGGCTGCTGGCCGGGATGGCCGTGTCGTTCGCGGGCGCAGTGACCGTGGGCCTGTCGATGTCGGGTGGGGGCGGGTCCTCCGTGCTCGGTGTGGTGCTGTGTCTGCTCGCCGCGATGGCGTACGCCGCCGGCGTCGTCGCGCAGAAGCCGGCCGTCGGGCACGCGAGTGCGCTGCAGGTGACGACGTTCGGGTGTCTGGTCGGGGCCGTGTGCTGCCTGCCGTTCGCCGGGCAGTTGGCGCACGAGGCCGCCCACGCATCCGTGCCGGCCACCCTGAACATGGTCTACCTGGGCGTCTTTCCGACCGCGCTCGCCTTCACGACCTGGGCCTACGCCCTCGCCCGCACCACCGCGAGCCGGCTGGGTGCGACGACCTACGCGGTGCCCGCGCTGGTGGTGCTGATGTCGTGGCTGCTGCTCGGCGAGGTGCCGGGGGTGCTCACGCTGGCCGGCGGTGTGCTGTGTCTCGCGGGCGTGGCGGTGTCGCGGTCCCGGACACGCGGTGGCCGGACGGTCCGGGTCGCGGCCGGCGAGGAGCCGCGACCCGAGAAAGTCACCTGAGGCGTCAGAACACCACCAGCGCCCGGCCGCCCTTGCCCGCGAGCATGTTCTCGAAGGCGGCCGGGATGCCCTCCAGGCCGATCCGCTCGGTGACGAGCCCGGAGAGGTCAAGGCGGCCCTCCCGTACGTGCTCGGCGAGCACGGGCAGGTCGCGGGCCGGGTCGGTGTTGCCGTAGACGCAGCCGGACAGGGTGCGGCCCCAGTGGAAGATCTCCAGGGCGTTGAAGGTCACCTCCTGGTCCTTGCCGCCGATGCCCACGACCGTCGTACGGCCACCCCGGCGGGTGGAGTCCCAGGCCGCGCGGATGGACACCGCGCGGCCGACGCACTCCACCGAGACGTCCACGCCCTGTTTGCCGGTGAGGGCGCGGATCTCGCGGGGGGTCGTGTCGGAGGCGAGTACGTAGTCCGTCGCGCCTGCCGCTCGGGCCAGCTCCTCCTTCTCCGGGGAGACGTCGACCGCGATGATCCGGGACGCGCCCGCTATGCGGGCCGACTGGAGGGTGGCGAGGCCGACGCCGCCCACGCCGAAGACGGCCACCGTCTCGCCCTGGCGGACCTGCGCCGAGTGGTGGACGGCGCCGTAGCCGGTGAGGACGGCGCAGCCGAGGAGGGCGGCGTCCACCAGCGGCACCCCCGCCGGCAGCGGCAGCACGCAGGACGCGGAGACGACCGTCTCCTCGGCGAACGCGGCCACGTTGAGGCCGGGGTGCAGGTCGGTGCCGTCGGTGGTGCGGGCGTAGACGTCGGCGGCGCCGTTCAGGGCGTTGGCGCACAGCCAGACCTCGCCGAGCGTGCAGGCGTGGCAACTCCCGCAGCAGGGAGCCCAGTTGAGGACCACGGAGTCGCCCTCGGCGACTTGCGTGACGCCCTCGCCGACGGCCACGACCGTGCCGGCACCCTCGTGGCCGAGGACGGCCGGGACCGGCACCCGCATGGTGCCGTTGGACAGGGACAGGTCGGAGTGGCAGACGCCGGCGGCGGCGAGGCGGACCCTGACCTGCCCGGGGCCCGGATCGGGCAGGTCGATGCCGGTGATCTCCAGCGGGGCTCCGACGGCGGGCAGGACGGCGGCTCGTACGGCCATGACTCGGGTACTTCCTTAGAACTGGAGGGACTTGGTCTGCAGGTACTCGGCGAGTCCGTGCGCGCCGAGTTCCCGGCCGACCCCGGACTGCTTGTAGCCGCCGAAGGGGGCGAGGGGGTTGAACCGGCCGCCGTTGATGTCGACCTGGCCGGTGTCCATACGGCGGGCGAAGGCCACCGCCTCGGCCTCGTCGCCGGCCCAGACGGCGCCCGCGAGGCCGTAGACCGTGCCGTTGGCGATGCGCAGGGCGTCCTCCTCGTCCTGGTAGCGGAGGATGGACAGGACCGGGCCGAAGATCTCCTCCTGGGCGATCGTCATTCCGGGCGTCACGTCGGCGAAGACGGTCGGAGTGATGAAGTAGCCGGTCTCGCGCGGGGATTCGGGTCCGCCGGCGACCAGGCGGGCGCCCTCGGCGATGCCCTTCTCGATGTAGCCGCGTACCCGCGCCTGCTGCTTGGCGCTGACCACGGGGCCGATACGGTCGCCGTACTTGGCGGCGGCCGTCGCGGCCAGCTCGACGGCCTCGTCGTACTGGTCGCGGTGGACCAGCATGCGGGTCCAGGCGCTGCACGTCTGGCCCGAGTTGGACATCACGTTGGCGACCCCGACGTTCACCGCCTTGGCGAGGTCGGCGCTCGGCAGGATGACGTTGGCGGACTTGCCGCCGAGTTCGAGGGCCAGCTTCTTGACGGCCGCGCCCGCCACCGCGCCGATCTGCCGGCCGACCGCCGTGGAGCCGGTGAAGGAGACCAGGTCGACGCCCGGGTGCTCGGCGAGGGCTTGTCCTGCGACCGGGCCGAGGCCGGTGACCAGGTTGAACACGCCGGCCGGCACGCCCGCCTCGTGCACCGCCTCGGCGAACAGCTGGGCGGTGAGCGGGGTGTCCTCGGCGGGTTTGAGGACGACCGTGCAGCCCGCGGCGAGCGCCGGGGCCACCTTGGCGACGATCTGGTGGAGGGGGTAGTTCCAGGGGGTGATCGCACCGACCACGCCGATCGGCTCGTGCAGGACGGTGGAGTTGCCGACCTTCTCCTCGAAGGAGTGGGCCGCGGCCAGCTCGGCGTAGGAACCGGCGACCGCGATCGGCACGGCCGCGTGCACGGCCTGGGAGAACTGCGGCGGGGAGCCCAGTTCTTCGGTGACCGTCCCGGCGATCTCGTCCTTGCGGGCCACGAGGCCGTCCCGGAGGGCGGCCAGGCGTGCGGCGCGCTCGGCCGGGGGCGTGGCCGCCCAGGCGGGAAGGGCGGCGCGGGCCGCACGGACGGCGGTGTCGACGTCCAGCGCGCCGCCCGCCGGAACCCGGGCGATGACCTGCTCGTCGGCCGGGTTCACGACCTCGATGACATCCGTGCTCTCGGCGGGGCGCCACGCGCCGTCGATGTACAGGCCGTCGTGTGCCTTCATGCTGCTTCCTCCCGGCGGGTCCGCGTCGTCCGGCACACAAACTAGCGGCGTTAGTTTTTCGGCGCCAGACGTACCAGGACATCATCGCCGGGGCGGCCTGCGCGCACACACCGGGTCGGGCGGCCCGCCGGGTCGCCCGGTCGCGGCCGGGCGCGTCACTCGGTCGCGCTCAGGTGGGCGAAGACCACGACGTTGCTGGTGTAACCGGTCCGCCGGCTGTAGAGGCCGCCGCAGGTCAGCACGCGCAGTTCCGGCCGCCCGACCGGGCCGTAGACCTCCTTGTCCGGGAAGCCCGCCTTGTCGAAGACCTTCATTCCGTCCACGGTGTAGACGGCGGTACGGCCGTCGGCGCGCTTGACCTCGATGAGCTTGCAGGGTTTGACCTGGGCGAGCGCGGCGAAGACGGCTGGGCCGGTCATGGTGTCCCGGTGGCCCACGGCGATCGCGGTACCGGACTCTCCCGGTGTGGGGCCGCCCTCGTACCAGCCGACCAGCTTGGGCCTGTCCACCGGCGGAGTCTCCAACTGCCGTTCGCTGTCGAGCCGGAGACCCGTGACCGGGGCGTCGACACCCAGGGAGGGGATGCGGAAGGACGTCGGCCGGGACCGGGGCAGCGGTGGGGGCGGGGGGCCGGAAGGGGGCTTGCAGGATTGCTCGCCGCTCGCGCCCCCTCGGCCGGCGGCCGCCACCGCGTCCGGGTCGTCCGCCCGGCCAGGCCCGGCATGCCCGCCCCACCACCGGTTCCCCGCCGCCACCAGGACGGTGACCAACAGGGCCGTCCTGGCGAGGCGGTAGGCACGGGTCCGGTACCAGGGCCTGCGTCTGCGCCTACGCGGCACCATGGGGCCGCCGGCGGATCAGCCGGACATACGCGACACCGCTGACCGCGACCAGACCCACGGCCGCCGCGGCGGCCAGCGGCGAGTACCCCGCGGCCGTGTCGATGAGACCGCCGCCGCCCGCGTGCACACCGCCCTTCGGCGGGTCGTGGTCGCCCCCCTGGCCCCAGCCGGGACCGTCCTGCTGGTGGTCCTGCTGGTGGTCCTGGTGGTCCTGGTGGTCCTGGTGGTCCTCGATCTGCCCGTTCGGACCGTGTGCCGGGTCGTTGTGGTTGTCGTTGTCGCGGCAGTTGACGCGGAAGAGCTTCTCCTTGACGGCGCCCGCCGCGACCCAGGTGAGCCGGTACTGCCCGTCGGTCAGGCCGATCGGGTCGGTGTGCCCGGCACCCTCGGCGAGCTGGATGATGCCGGTGACGGTGGACGCCGAGGGCAGCGGGGGCTGGGCCTGGATGATGTAGGCGATGTTGGGCAGGATGTCGAAGTTGACGGCGTCGAGGTAGAACCTGCAGACCACCGGGTCGTCCTTCGAGACACCGTAGGGCACGCCCTCGCGGTGCACCCTGATGTCGCCGTTAGCCCCCTGGGCCACCGCGTTCGGCGCCGCTACCCACGACGCGCCCGCCACGGCGAGGGCGGTGAGGACGATTGTGGCGCCCGCGCGGGAGCCGACGGCACGTGGGAGTGTCAGGCTGGGCATGCGCAATCCTCCGCGAGTTCAGACGATTTTCATACAAATCGCTCTTTCGTCTGAACTCTCCGTCATACGCATCGCTCGCCCGGGCAGCGAGGCCCGGCGCGCCGTCAGATATCGCTCGTGCGGCGCAACAGCGAGCGTTTCGGCCGCTCCCGCGCTGCGCCCCGGGGCCGTTCAGGCCGCCCGGGCGACCGCAGTGCCACGCCCGAGGAGAGCAGCAGCAACCCGCCCGGCATCACGAACGGCGCCGCCACCCCGGTCACGCCCGCGACCAGCCCGCGGCGGCCGGGGCGGCCACTTGGCCGAGCGCGTTGCCGGTCAGCCGCAGGGCGAGCGCCGTGCAGCGGGCCTCCTGGCCGAGCTAAGCGCGAAAGTCCACGTCACAGGCTTGTGGCGAGCTGGACGGGGATGCCGTTGAGGACCGCGTTGCCCGACAGCGGGTCGAGCAGGCTGCCGTCGAGGAGCTGGTTGACGTTGACTCCGGGGGCGGTGGTCGCGTGGCCGAGGCGGGTGCCGGGGCGGTTGTGGCCCCAGCCGTGCGGCAGGCTCACCACCCCGGGGCGTACGGCGTCGGTGACCTCGGCGGGGGCCACGACCTCTCCCCCGGCGCCCTTGACCCGTACGTCCGCCCCGTCCCGGACGCCGAGCCGGGCCGCGTCCTCGGGGTGGATGTGCAGGGTGCAGCGGTTGGAGCCGCCGGTGAGGGCGGGCACGTTGTGCATCCAGCTGTTGTTGGAGCGCAGGTGGCGGCGGCCGACGAGGACCAGCCCGTCGGGGCGCTCCCGCAAGGCCGCACGCAGCCGGGGGAGATCGGCGGCGATCGGCTCGGGCAGCAGCTCGACCCTGCCGCTCACGGTCTTCAGCGGCTGCGGCAGGCGCGGGCGCAGCGGGCCGAGGTCGATGCCATGCGGGTGGGCGAGCAGCTTGGCGAGGGTCAGCCCGTCGGGGCGTACGCCGAAGCCGTCGCCGTACGGGCCGAGGCGGAGCATCAGGTCCAGCCGCCGCTCGGGGCCGGTCTCGCCGGTGAGCTGCCCGGCGAGTTCGCGCGGGTCGCGGCCGTGCACCGGCGAGTGTTCCTCCCGCACCGCCTTGCCGAGGGTCTGGTCGATGACCATCGCGTCGACGGCGGCGGGGTCGGCGCCGTGCATCCCGGTGGCGGCGAGGACCAGCCGGGCGAGGATCTCGCTCTCGGCCATGCGGCCGGGCTCCAGCGGGACGGCGGGGCGGGTGTAGCGGACCTGGTTGCGCACGGCGAGGGTGTTGAAGGCGAAGTCGTGGTGCGGGCTCTGGGAGGGCGGGGGCGGGGGCAGTACGACGTGGGCGTGGCGCGAGGTCTCGTTCAGATAGGGGTCGACGCTGACCATGAAGTCCAGGGAGCCCAGGGCCTTGTCGAGGCGGTCGCCGTCGGGCGCGGACAGCACCGGGTTGGCGGCCACGACGATCAGCGCGCGGACCGGCTCGCCCTCGTCGGTGGCGGTGTCGATCTCCTCGGCGAGCGCGGAGAGCGGCAACTCACCTTTGGCCTCGGGCAGTCGGCGTACCCGCGAGTGCCAGCGGCCCAGCGCGAAGCCGCGACCGGGGCCCGCCGGGCGGGGTGTCCTGTCGGTGGCGGCCTGCGGGAAGAGTGCGCCGCCGGGGCGGTCCAGATTGCCGGTGAGGATGTTGAGGACGTCCACCAGCCAGCTGGCCAGGGTGCCGTGCGGAACGGTGCAGCTGCCGATGCGGGCGTAGACGGCGGCGGTGGGGGCGGCGGCGAGTTCTCGGGCGAGGGTGCGGATGACGGCGGCGTCCAGGTCGCAGGCCCCGGCGACGGCTTCGGGGGTGAAGTCCCTCAGGGCGGCGCGCAGTGGGCCGACGCCGACGACGTGCGCGCCCAGGTCCTTCAGGTCGGCCAGGCCCTCCTCGAACAGCACGGTCGCCATCGCCGCGAGCAGCAGGGCGTCGGTGCCGGGACGGATCGCCAGGTGCCGGTCGGCGAGCTTGGCGGTGCGGGTGCGGCGCGGGTCCACCACGGTCAGGTGTCCGCCGCGGGCCCTGAGCGCCTTGAGCTTGCCGGGGAAGTCGGGGGCGGTGCACAGACTGCCGTTGGACTCCAGTGGGTTGGCGCCGATGAGGAGCAGGTGGTCGGTGTGGTCCAGGTCCGGTACGGGGATGGCGTTGGCGTCGCCGAAGAGGAGTCCGCTGGAGACGTGCTTGGGCATCTGGTCGACCGTGGAGGCGGTGAACAGGCTGCGGGTGCGCAGGCCGGCGAGGAGGACCGGCGGGTAGAGGGCGCCGGCCACGGTGTGCACGTTGGGGTTGCCGAGGACCACGCCGACGGAGTCCGGCCCGTGCGCCTCCGCGACCGGGCGCAGTCCGGCGGCGACCGCGTCGAAGGCCTCCTGCCAGGTGGCCTCGCGCAGTTCGCCGTCCCGGCGGACGAGCGGGGTGCGCAACCGGTCGGGGTCGGAGTCGACGGCCGCGAAGGAGGCGCCCTTGGGACAGATGAAGCCCTTGCTGAAGACATCCTCACGGTCACCGCGGGCGCCGGTGACGCGGGTGCCCTCGATGGTGAGGGTCAGGCCGCAGGTGGCCTCGCACAGGGGGCAGATGCGCAGGGCGGTGCGGGACACGGGTCCTCCCGGTGGGTCGGCGGCGGTGCCGGGCCGGCGCGTACGGGCTCAGCGGCCCGGACGGGCACGGGGTGAGCATACCGACCGGTATGCATGGAGGGGAGGTCTTCTCGTACGGGGATTCGGCCGGGCGGTCAGTCGAGCACGCGGGCCAGGTACGCCCGCAGCAGCTCCCGGGTCTCCGTGATGATCGCCTCGTCCCCGTCCGGGTCGGTCCGGAAGGCCAGCTGGACGAGGGTGTCCGCACTCTCCACGGCGACCAGGAAGACCCGGTGCAGCTCGTCGTCGGGGGTGCGGTCCAGATAGCCGGAGAGCAGCCTGGTGAGCCGGTCGGCGACGCGGGTGTTGGGCTCGGCCTGGCGGACGCCGACCGGTATCTGGTTGCCGAAGTCGACCAGCGAGAAGCCGGGCGCGGTGCGCTTCATGGCCAGGTACTCGTCGAGGACGGCGTCCATCGCGGCCCGCCAGTCGCCCTGGTGCACCTTCGTCAGCTGCTCGGTGACACGCTCGGTGTACCGCTCCAGGTTGCGCTGGGCGAGGGCGTCGGCCATCTGCCGCTTGTTGCCGAAGAACCGGTAGACGGAGCCGATGGGCACACCGGCGCGCAGGGCGACCGCGCGGGTGCTCAGAGCGTCGTAGCCGACCTCGTCGAGGAGTTCGGCGCAGGCGTCGAGGATCCTGGTCAGCCGTTCGGCACTGCGCCGCTGGACCGGCGCGCGGCGGAGCGATGTCGCATGGGGCACGGGCTTCATGATGCCTCTCCGCCGCGGTCCGGTGAACCTCGCCCTCCCGTACGGACAAGGGTGGCCGGTGCACTCACTTCCCGGCGGCCGGGGTCGTCGTACCGGCCGACGGCCCGGCCGTCACCGCTCCGCTTCCGGGGCGGTTATGTCGGCGGTGCTCTGCACCGGTCTGCCGTGTACGGCCCACACGGTGCCGTCGTCGGCGTACAGGCGCGCGGTGACGTGGTGGGTGCCGTGCGGGACGAGGCGGTCGGGCAGGCGGTACCGGGGCGAGCGCAGCGGGGTGACCTGGCGGCCGTCGACGAAGAGGTGGGCGAGCCCGTGCCCGGTGACCGCCGACGGCCGGGCGCCGGGCCCGGAGCAGCGGAAGTGGTGGAAGGTCAGCCGGACGTTCCAGCCGCCGCCCGCGTGCGGGGTCACCTCGACACCGACCTGCGGCGCGTTCTTCGGATCGACCTCGCGCAGATGCCGGCCGGTGCCGTCGGTCGCGTCCAGGACCTTGCCGACGGGCGAGGACGGGACGGTGGCGGTCCGGGCGTGACCGCTCGTACAGCCCGCCGCACCGAGCGGCAGCAGGGCGCACGCCGCGAGCGCGGCGAGCGTCCTGCGGATCCACGACGTCATGAGCATGCCCGGAGAGTAGAACAACGCTCCGGTCCGCCGAATCCGCCTCAAGTCGGGTTCCGGCCACCCGGCGGAGTCCCTCGGACGTAGTACCCCGTGCCCTCTTGCGCCGGCCCCCCGCACATTCCTACGGTGTTGCATAGGAATCAGGGAGCGCAAGGGAGCGATCATGAGCGGGGACGCACGCAAGACCGCCGAGGGGCTGTCGTATCTGACCGGGTTCGGCAATGAACACGCCTCCGAGGCGGTGCCGGGCGCCCTGCCCGAGGGCCGCAACTCGCCGCAGCGGGCACCGCTCGGGCTGTACGCGGAGCAGCTGAGCGGTACGGCGTTCACCGAGCCGCGGGCGCACAACCGCCGCTCCTGGCTGTACCGCATCCGCCCGTCGGCCGCGCACCCGGCGTTCACCCGCACCGACAACGGCGCGATCCGCACGGCTCCCTTCACCGAGACCGTGCCCGACCCCAACCGGCTGCGCTGGAACCCGCTGCCCGAGCCGCCCGCGGGCACCGACTTCCTGGCCGGCCTGTGGACGCTCGGCGGCAACGGCGACGCGACCCAGCGCACCGGCATGGCCGTGCACCTGTACCACGCCAACGCATCGATGGAGCGCGTCTTCTCCGACGCCGACGGCGAGCTGCTGATCGTGCCGGAGCGCGGCGGGCTGCTGCTGCACACCGAGTTCGGCCAGCTGCATGTGGAGCCCGCACATATGGCGCTGATCCCGCGTGGGGTGCGCTTCCGTGTGGAACTGCTGGACACCGCATCGGACGGCGGGCAGAGCCCGACGGCGCGCGGCTATGTGTGCGAGAACTACGGGGCACCCTTCCGCCTCCCCGACCTCGGCCCGATCGGCGCCAACGGCCTCGCCAACGCCCGGGACTTCCGGGCGCCGGTGGCCGCGTACGAGGACGTGACCGGCCCCGTGGAGGTCGTGAACAAGTACTGCGGCAACCTCTGGACGGCCACCTACGGCCACTCCCCGCTCGACGTGGTCGCCTGGCACGGCAACCTGGCGCCGTACGTCTACGACCTCCGCCGTTTCAACGTGATCGGCAGCATCTCCTACGACCACCCCGACCCGTCCATCTTCACCGTCCTGACCTCCCCCTCGGACACCCCCGGACTGGCCGGCGTCGACTTCGTCGTGTTCGCGCCGCGCTGGCTGGTGGGCGAGGACACCTTCCGGCCGCCGTACTTCCACCGGAACGTGATGAGCGAGTACATGGGCCTGATCGAGGGCGCGTACGACGCGAAGGCGGAGGGGTTCGTACCCGGCGGCGGCTCGCTGCACAACATGATGTCGGCGCACGGACCGGACCGGGAGACGTTCGACCGGGCGAGCGCGGCCGAGCTGAAGCCGCAGAAGATCGACAACGGGCTGGCGTTCATGTTCGAGACCCGCTGGCCGGTGACCCTCACCCCGCACGCGGCCGGCGCCGACCACCTCCAGCGGCGCTACGACGACGTGTGGCAGGGGCTGGAGCGCCATTTCCGCGGATGACGGCGCCTGTGTTGCGCCGCACGTTCATCGACGGGTACGGATAGCCGCGTGACCTCCTTCGCCCCGGATTCGATCGTCCTGAACCGCAAGCTGCCGCTGTGGTACCAGGTGTCGCAGTCGCTGCGCGCCTCGATACTCGGCCGCTCCCCCGAGGACCCGCTGCGGCTGCCCACGGAGGAGCGGCTGGCGGAGCACTACGGAGTGAGCGTGCTGACCATGCGGCAGGCACTGAAGGAACTGGAGGACGAGGGGCTGATCAGCCGGCACCGGCGGCGCGGCACGTTCATCGAGCCGGACGCCCGGCGGGGCGCACCCGTACGCCTGCTCGGCTCGGTGGACGCGATCGTGGCCCAGCAGTCCGGCATGACGACGGAACTGCTGGACCACGGCCCGGTGCCCGTGCCGCCCGCTCTCGCCGAGTACTTCCCCGACCTCGCGGAGGTGGCGGCGTACCACCGCCTGCGCTGCGACGAGAAGACCGGCGAGCCGACCAACCACGCCGTCAACCACATCCGCCCCGAACTCGCCGCTCGCATCGACCTGGACGATCTGATCCGCTGGCCGATGACCAAGGTGCTGCGGGATGTCGTGAAGGCGGACATCAGCCGGATCACGGACACCGTGCAGGCCCGCCTCGCCGATCCGGAGACCGCCCGGCTGCTCCAGGTGCCGCTGCTCAGCCCGATCCTGCACTACACCGGGGTGACGTACGACGCCGGGGGCAGGGTGCTGGACGTGGCGGTCATCCACTACCGGGGGGACCGGTTCTCCTTCACCGTCACCCTCGACGCGACCTGACACCGCTTCCCGGTCAGGTCGTACGATGCCCTGCGTGCCGTACGACGACGCTCCGCCGCTGGCGGACCTCATGCCGTGGTCCGTCGCACCGCTGCGGCCGGGCCGTGCCTGGCCGACGGCACCCGACCCGGGCTCCCTGAAGGCCCGCTGGGACGCTCTGCTGAAGGCGGAGGGCCCGGACCGGCAGGCCCTGTTCGAGGCGACCCGCTCCCGCACGCTCGACTCGGCGGTGGGTCAACTGCCCGGCCAGTCCACCGGCACCGAGCGGCTGGCCCGTGCCGAGGGTCCGTGCGCGGAGCCGGTCCGCGTCCTGGCGGCGCCCTTCGACGAGCAGTGGCTGATCCCGGACCACCGGCTGATCGACACGGCCCGCCCGGAGCTGTGGCGGGTGGCGGACGCGCACCAGGTCTTCACGGTGGAGACGGGCGACGCGGACACGCCGCTGCTGGCCACCTCCCTGCTGCCCGCTCTCCGCCCCGGCCGCGTCCGCCCCCTCTGGCGCCGCCCCGGCGGGACCGAACCGAACCTGGCCCCGGGCCTGCTGGATCACCTCTCCGCCCGTCTGTCCGACCGCCCCACCGCGGCGGACGTGCTGGCCTGGATCCTGGCGACGATCCGTCCGGACCTCACCGTGCCGCTCACCGACGACACCGAACTGTGGCGGACCGGCGTCGAGTCGGGCCACCGCATGCTGTGGCTGATGCGCCGCGACGGCGAACGCCCCAAGCTGCCGGGTGGCCGCCGCCCCTACGTCCGCGCACCGCTGCCGGCCCGGCCGCTCACCCTGCACTACGACGAGGACGAAGAAACCCTCCACCTGGACGAGGGCCGCATCTCCCCCGTCCCGCCGCAGGCCTGGGACTACGCGGTGGCCGGAGTCAGAATCCTGGAGTGCTGGTTCACGGCCCGCACCGCCCCGGCAGGCCCCGGCACCCTCACGGCGATCCGCCCGGCGACCTGGCCACAGCCCTGGACCTCGGAACTGCTGGAACTGATCACGGTCCTGACCCTGCTGGCGGAACTGCGGGCGCGGCGAGCCGAGTTGAAGGTGAGCTCGGCGATCACGGCAAGCGGTCTGCGCGAGGCGGGCGTCCTTCCGCCACCGCCCTCCGCCCGCCGCCCCGCCTCGGTCCTGGACCACCACGAGGAGGGGCCGGAAGGCCAGTTCGCCCTGATCTAGGCGAATGCGTCCAGCGCCCGCTGCACCGGGGACATCAGCCGCGGCAGCCAGGGGGAAGAAGCGCTGAGGGCTGTCGGGCTGCTGACAAAACCGCCGGTCGCAGGCCATGATCCGGCCATGGAACAGCCCACGGGTCAGCCCACGCCCCAGCAGCCCCTGCCCCTCGCGGGCATCACCGTCGTCGCCGTCGAACAGGCCGTGTCCGCACCCTTCGCGACCCGGCAGCTCGCCGACCTGGGCGCCCGGGTCATCAAGGTGGAGCGGGTCGACGGCGGCGACTTCGCGCGCGGCTACGACACGGCGGCCCGCGGCCTGGCCTCGCACTTCGTGTGGTGCAACCGCGGCAAGGAGTCCCTGGCGCTGGACCTGAAGGACCCGCGCGCCCTGGCCGCCGTACGGCGGCTGATCGCGGACGCGGACGTGTTCGTGCAGAACCTCGCCCACGGGGCGGCGGCACGCCTCGGTCTGGACGCGGCCACGCTGTGCGCGGCGCATCCGCGGCTGATCGCCGTGGACATCTCCGGGTACGGCCCCTCGGGGCCGTACGCGGACAAGCGGGCGTACGACATGCTCGTGCAGTGCGAGGCGGGGCTCGTGTCGGTGACCGGGACTCCGGAGCAGCCGGTGAAGGCGGGGATCCCTGCAGCGGACATCGCGGCGGCCATGTACGCGTTCTCGGGCGTCCTGGCGGCGCTGGTACGGCGCGGTACGACCGGGCGGGGCGGGCCGGTGGAGGTGTCGATGCTGGAGGCCCTCGCGGAGTGGCTGGGGCATCCACTGCACCATGCGATGCACGGGGGTGAGCCTCCGGCGCGCACCGGCCTCGCGCACGCCGTCATCGCACCGTACGACGCCTACCCGACGGCGGACGGCGGACGGGTGCTGCTGTCCGTGCAGAACGACCGGGAGTGGCGGCGGCTGGCCGAACAGGTCATAGGACGCCCGGAGCTGGGGACGGATCCGGCGTACGCGACGAACGCGGCACGGGTCGCGCACCGGGAGAAGACGGACGAGCTGGTGACCCGGGCGCTCGGCGCACTGGACGCCGACGAGGCGCTGGCGCGGCTGGAAAAGGCGGGCATCGCCTGTGCCCGGCTCAGGGACGTGCACGAGCTGGCGGAGCATCCCCAGCTGGCGGCCCGGGAGCGGTGGCGCGAGGTGGGCTCGCCGGTCGGGCCGCTGAAGGCGTTGTTGCCTCCCATCACACTGCCGGGCGGGGACGAGGCACGGATGGGTGAGGTGCCCGCGCTCGGGCAGCACACCGAGGCGCTGCTGCATGCCGTGGGGATGACGGACGACGAGATCGCAGCGATGCGCCGGGACGGTGTGGCGGCCTGAGCGCCGGCACTCCGCGAGCGGACTCCGGGGACGGCTCGGGGCCGCTCAGTGTCCGCCGAACAGCGAGCGTCGCAGCCGGCGCAGTGGCGCGAACAGGGAGACACGGCTGACCCGCTTGCCCCGGTCGCTGCGCTGGTGTGCGGTGTCACGCGCCGTCAGCTCGAGCATCAGCGACGTCGCCTCGACCGTCTCCCGCTGCGGTATGGCGGGACCCGCCAGTACCGACAGATGGCGGTCGAGGCGCGAACTGGTCGCGCTGCTCCCGCAGGTGATCGCAGGGACCCTGGCCCTGCTGCGCACTGTTATCTGTTCCATGTCACTCCCCACCCGTACGAGTCCACCCGGCCCGGGCAGGGTAACCCTATCGCCCCAGGGGGGCACGCGTGTATCTCGGCCACAGGATTCACCTTCCCCGCAAGGCGGTTGACCATCCTCCACTGACTACTCTCCGAATCCGACCGATTTCAGGGTGAGTTGGACAAGAGGCCGACTGGTGGGCCGCACTGATCCACCGTCAGGTTCGACGGTTACAGCGAGTGACGTCGAGGAGGTGTCGAGACCCTTGGCGACCAAGGGCGCGTCGCCCGCGAAGAGCCCGAGGGAGCGCGGTCCCGCGCCGGGGCGCACGAGCCAGAGCTGATGGACCCGGCCGCCGGGCGGGGCGCCGTATCCGCTGAGGGTGACGACGGCTTCCCGCTCCGATGCGGAAGCGATCACTCCGATACCGCGGCCCTGAGCGTCCTTGCTGGTGGTGGCCCGGGCGTCGGGTGCGGCCAGAACGTGGGCGATCTCACGTCCCCGGGACCGTTCCGCGTCCAGCCGGTCCTGGCTGCGCTGCGCCTGGACGGCGAAGAGGGAGGCGACGACGAGGGCCGCCGCCGCGGTGGCCGTGGCGAGCGGCCCGAACAGGGGGCGCGTGCGGGGTGTACGGGTGCGTCCCGGCGGGGGCTGGGTGCCCCAGACGTGCGGCGGCAGCTGGGGCGTGCGCTCCCGGACCGGTGCCCGGGCCGGCTCCTGCGGGGTGGTGCGCACGGCGGCCAGCACCCGCTCGCGCAGTCCGGCGGGCGCGGGGGCCGCCGCGGACCAGGCCAGCCGTACGGCGTCCTCGGCGAGGTCCCGCACCTCGGCGGCACAGCGGTCGCAGCCCTGCAGGTGTTTGGCGAACCTGCGCCGCTCGCCCGTATCGAGGGCGTCGAGCGCGTAGGGCGCCGCGAGGGAGTGCAGGTCCTCGCGGCGCAGCAGCCTGCCGAGGATGCTCATGCGGCGCCTCCCAGGCACTGGCGGAGCCGGGTGAGCCCGTCGCGCATCCGTGTCTTGACCGTGCCGAGCGGCAGCGAGAGCCGCTCGGCCACCTCGCGGTAGGTGTAGCCGTCGTAGTAGGCGAGGGTCACGGACTGGCGTTGCAGGTCCGTGAGCCGGCGCAGGCAGCGGCGCACCCACTCGCGCTCCATGCCGGCCTCGACCTCCTCGGCGACCTGGTCGAAGGCGGGCTCCCCGGCGCGCAGGGCCTCCCGCTGCTCGCGTTCGCCGGCCGCGCGGGCGCTGCGCACCCGGTCGACGGCACGGCGGTGGGCGAGGGTGAGGATCCAGGACAGCGCGCTGCCCCGGCGGGGGTCGTACCGGGCGGCCGAGCGCCACATCTCGAGCAGCACCTCCTGGGCGACCTCCTCGGACTGGGCGGGGTCGCGCACCACCCGTCGTACGAGTCCGTACACCGGCCCGGACACCAGTGCGTACAGGTCCTCGAACGCCCGCTGGTCGCCGCCCGCGACGAGCACCAGCAACTCGTCCGCCCGCATGCGGGTCCCCTCTCCCTGGCCGCAGCCGGCCCTTCCGCGCACTCCACGCATCCGCACGAACGCACACCTCCGGCGGGTGATACGGATCAGCGGGCCGAAAACGCGGGTCGGGAAGGGCGCAAAAGTTTTTCTCCGGCCGACCCATCCGATCCGTGGTCCGGCTCCGTATACCCGTCCGTCAAAGGCAAGTCGGCACTGAGGACGGACGGTATGACACCTCTCTTCTCCAGGAGCGGCACGGGACGCAACGGCCTGGTCACGCTCATCTGCGGTGCGCTGGCCGCCGGAGGGCTCACCGCCGCCGGCGCCGCCGCGCTGGCACCCGGGACGGCCTCCGCCTCCTCCCACCGGGAGGCCCCGCTGATCTCGGGCACCCCGCAGTACGACAACACCGACCTGTACGCGTTCGTCAGCCCGGACAAGCCCGACACCACGACGATCGTGGCCGACTGGATCCCGTTCGAGGAGCCGGCGGGCGGGCCGAACTTCTACACGTTCGCCGACGACGCCCAGTACGACCTGCACATCGACAACAACGGTGACGCGCAGGACGACCTGGTGTTCCGCTACACCTTCACGACCCACACGAAGAACGGGAACACGTTCCTGTACAACACGGGGCCCGTCACCAACCTGGCGGATCCCGACCTCAACGTCACGCAGACGTACGACATCGAGCTGCTCAAGCTCAAACACGGGCACGCGGTGTCGAAGACGAAGGTCGCGGACGATGTACCGGTGGCGCCGTCGGACGTCGGCAAGGCGTCCATGCCGTACTACGGCAAGCTGCGCGACCAGGCCGTCTACAAGGCGGCGGGCGGCACCACGACCTTCGCCGGGCAGGCGGACGACCCGTTCTTCGCCGATCTGCGCGTCTTCGACCTGCTGTACGGCGGCAACCTCAGTGAGGTCGGCCGGGACACCCTGAAGGGCTACAACGTCAACACCATCGCCCTGCAGGTGCCGAACGACCTGATCCGCCAGTCGGCCGGCCAGCCGGTCGTCGGGATCTGGTCCACCACCCAGCGCCGTAACGCGCAGGGCTCCTACACCCAGGTCTCGCGCCTCGGCAACCCGCTGGTCAACGAGGTGGTCAACCCGCAGAAGGACAAGGACAGGTTCAACGCCTCCCAGCCCGCGTACGACGCGCAGTTCCTGAAGAACGTCACCAACCCGGAGCTGCCGAAGCTGATCGAGTCGATCTACAAGATCAAGGCGCCGGCCGAGCCGCGCAACGACCTGGTCGACGTGTTCCTGAAGGGTGTGAAGGGTCTCAACCAGCCGCCCAAGGTGCGTCCTGCGGAGGAGCTGCGCCTGAACACCTCCGTCAAGCCGAGCATGCATCCCAAGCGGCTGGGCGTCCTGGACGGCGACAACGCGGGCTTCCCGAACGGGCGCCGGCTCACCGACGACGTGATCGACGAGGCGTTGCAGGTCGTCGAGGGCGAACTGGTCGGCTCCAAGAACGACCTGGGTGACGCGGTGGACAAGAACGACAAGGGCTTCGAGAAGTCCTTCCCGTACGTCGCCGAACCCACCTCCGGTTCGCGCGGCCCGCTCGCCAAGGGCACGACCGCGGGCACGGACGTGCGCAGCCAGCTGGGCGACGCCCTCCAGCCCGCCGGGTCCTCCGGCGGCTCAGGTTCCGGGAACACGGTGCTGATCGCCGCGTCGGCCGCCTCGGGTGCGGCCGGGATCCTGCTGATCGGCACCGCCGTCGGATGGTGGCGCCGGCGCATCCGGCGGCCGTACTGAGCCCCACCCACCCAGACCGGCGCGGCCCGTGTCCCCCCTCCCCCCAAGGCGGGCCGCGCCTTCCCCTTCCGACCAGCACCAGGCGACCGAGGAGAGGGCATGTCTCCGCGTACGAACGACGACGAGGCCGGCGAGCGGCAGGTGAACACGGAGGAGGACGAGACGGCGCCACGGCCCGCCGCAGCCGCGACCACGTCCGGGACGGCCACCGAAGAAGGCAGGCCCGGCTTCGAGGAGTCCTCGGTCGCCGGTCGCGACCGCACGACGCCCGACCCCGGGGAGCCCGGGGTCTTGCTCCGCGCAGCGCCTCCTGCGAAGGACGCCAGGCCCCTGGCGCCCGGGGCCGAGGAGTCCTCGGCCGGCGAGGACGAGGAGGTGACGCCCGGCTCGGGGGAACCCTCGGCCTCCCTCCGCGAAGGCGCCCCGGCGCGAGACACCGAGCCCCTGACACCTGGGGCCGGGGAGCGTGTGGTCAGCCTTCGGCGGTTCGCCGCCGCCGGGCGGCGCCGGCGGGTCGGGCAACTCGTCGGCTGTGCCGCCCTGTTGGCGGTCGCGCTGACCGGTGGGGCGATCGCCGTCGGGGCGGACCGGGCGCCCGCATCGGTGCCGGCCGCCTCCACCGCCGTGGACCCCGGTGTCCTGGGCGGCGGCGACCTGGACGCGAGCATCGCCGCGCTGCAGGGCCATCTGCGCACCCAGCCCAAGGACTCCGGCGGTTGGGCCACCCTGGGCCTGGCCTACGTCGAGCAGGCACGGACCAAGGGCGACCCCTCCCGCTACCCGCAGGCGGAGCAGGCGCTGAAGCGGTCCCTCGCACTCGCCCCGGACAGCGACCAGGCGCTGGCCGGCCGCGCGGCCCTCGCCGCGGCCCGGCACGACTTCAAGGACGCCCTGACCTACGCGGACGAGGCACTGCGGCAGAACCCGTACAGCGAACGCGCACTGTCCTCCCGTATCGACGCCCTGGTCGAACTCGGCCGGTACGCCGAGGCGTCGAAGGCGGCCGGGATCGCCGACGCCCGCAAGCCGGGCGTGCCCGTCTTCACCCGGTACGCGTACGTGCACGAGCTGCGCGGCGATGTGACGACGGCACGCCGGGTGCTCGAACAGGCCCTGGCCGGCGCCATTTCCAAGGGTGACGTCGCCTACGTGGCCGCCCAGCTCGGCCAGCTCGCCTGGAACCAGGGCGACTACAGGACCGCCCTCACCTACTACGCCCGCGCCCTCGCCGCCGACGACACCTATCTCCCCGCGCTGGAGGGCCGGGCGCGGGCACAGGCGGCCGGCGGTGACCGGGCGGCGGCGATCAAGGGGATGGAGACGGTGGTGTCCCGCTATCCCCTGCCCGGTCCGCTCGTCGAACTGGGCGAGCTGTACGAGGCACGGGGCGCCGCCGGCGACCGGGCCAGGGCGCGGCGGCAGTACGCCCTGGTGGACACCTGGATCGCGCTGGCCCGCGCCAACGGCGTCAACGCCGACCTCGACACCGCCCTGGCCGCCGCCGACCACGGCGACAAGACGGCCGCCCTGCGCGCGGCCCGCGCCGAATGGGCCCGCCGGCACACCGTGCACACCGCGGACGCCCTGGCCTGGGCGCTGCATGTGAACGGCCGCGACGCCGAGGCCCTGCCGTACGCGCGCCAGGCCACCGCCACCGGGTACCACAACGCCGCCTTCCTGTACCACCGCGGCATGATCGAGCTGGCCACGGGCCACCGCACGGCTGGCCGCGCCTCCCTCACCTCCGCCCTGGGCCTGAACCCCGGCTTCTCCCCGCTCGGCGCGGCCGAGGCCCGCGAGGCACTGGAGGCCGCGAAGTGAAGCTCCGCCTCCCCTTCCTGCTCCTCGCCCTGAGCGCGCTCGCGCTGCTGCCGGCCGGCCCGGCGAGCGCGCACCCGCTCGGGAACTTCACCGTCAACCGCTACGACGGCCTGGTCGCCGCCCCCGGGCAGCTCCGCGTCGACCATGTGGAGGACCTCGCCGAGATCCCGGCGACCCAGGCCGAGCCGGACATCGAGCGGCTGGGCATGACGCGGTGGGCCCGGCAGCGCTGCGCGCAGGCCGCTCGGGGCAGCGAGGTGACGGTGGGCGGGCACGGCGTCCCCCTCACGGTGCGGGACAGCAGGGCCGGACTGCGCCCCGGGCAGGCCGGTCTCCACACCCTGCGCGTCGAGTGCCGTTGGACCGCTCCCCTGCCCCGGGACGGCTCGGTCTCCCTCGGCTTCCACAGCGCGACGAACTGGTCCGGCCCCGGCTGGCGGGAGATCACCGCGCGCGGCGACCGCATGACGCTCACCGCGACGGACGTCCCGAAGACATCGCTCTCGCACGAACTGACCACCTACCCGAAGGACCTGCTGTCCTCCCCGGCCGACACCACCGCCGCCTCCGTGCGGCTGCGCCCCGGCGGCCCGGCGCTCGCCGCGGAGCGGCAGGAGGCGCCGGGCGCCGCCGTCCTGCCGCGGGGCGCCGACCGCTGGACCCGCGCGCTGGACGACCTCGTGGCCCGGCACGACCTCACCGTCGGCTTCGCCGCGCTCGCGCTGCTCGTCGCGGTCGTCCTCGGCGCGATACACGCTCTGGCGCCGGGCCACGGCAAGACCCTGATGGCCGCGACGGCGGCGGCGCGCGGTGGCCGGGCCCGCCCGCGGGACGTGCTGCCGCTGGCCGCCTCGGTCACGGTGACCCACACCCTCGGCGTGGTCGCCCTGGGCCTGCTCGTCACGGCCGGCTCGGCCGCCACGCCCTCGGTGATCGCCTGGCTGGGCCTGGCGAGCGGCGCCCTGGTGCTGGCGGCCGGCGCCAACCTCGTACGGCGGGCGTGGCGCAACCGGGCACAGGGGCACACCCATTCCCACTCCCACGACCACGACCACCCTCATGATCACGCTCACTCCCATGACCACGGTCACCACGTCGAGCACACCCATGGCGGCCACACCCACACCCACCCCACCGCCCCCACCCTCCGCGGCACGATCCTGCTCGGCTTCGCCGGTGGGCTGGTGCCCAGTCCGTCCGCCGTGGTCGTCCTCGTCGGCGCCGCCGCGCTCGGGAAGGCCTGGTTCGGGCTGCTGCTCGTGGTGGCCTACGGTGCCGGGCTCGCGCTGACGCTCACGGCCGCCGGGTTCGCCGTGGTCCGGCTGGGCTCGGGGATGACCCGGGTACTGGAGCGGCGTCCGCGCTGGACCGTCCACCCGGTGGCCACCCTCGTGCGCCGGTCCGTGCCGCTCGCGTCCGCGCTGGTCGTCCTGGCCCTGGGTGCGGGACTGGTGCTGAGGGGCGCCGTATCCGCGCTCGGCTGAGCTACTTTGGGGAGACATCACGCGACTTGCCTGGGGGGCGCCCGTGTCCGAAGACCCGGCCCGCGACCGTGTGATCGCGGGCCGCTACCGTCTGCTGTCCCCGCTCGGCGAGGGCGGCATGGGCACGGTGTGGCGCGCCCGGGACGAGGTGCTGCACCGCGAGGTGGCCGTCAAGGAGGTGCGGGCCCCGGCCGGGCTGCCGGCCTCCGACGTGGAGCGGATGTACGCGCGCCTGGAGCGCGAGGCGTGGGCGGCGGCGCGGGTCGCGCACCGCAATGTGGTCACGGTGTACGACGTGGCGCTGGAGGCCGGCCGGCCGTGGATCGTGATGGAGCTGGTGCGCGGCCTGTCGCTCGCCGACCAGTTGGAGGCGGAGGGCCCGCTGTCGCCGCAGCAGGCCGCGCACATCGGCGCCGAGGTGCTCGCCGCGCTGCGTGCTGCGCACGCCGCCGGGGTGCTGCACCGGGACGTGAAGCCGGCCAACGTGCTGCTCGCGAACGACGGCCGGGTGGTGCTGACCGACTTCGGGATCGCCTCGGTCGAGGGCAGCTCCGCGCTGACCATGACCGGCGAGGTGATCGGCTCGCCCGAATTCCTCGCGCCGGAGCGGGCGTTGGGGCGGACGCCGGGACCGGAGTCGGATCTGTGGTCCCTGGGGGTGCTGCTGTACGCGGCCGTGGAGGGCGTCTCGCCGTTCCGGTACGACAGCCCGCTGAGCACCCTGCGGGCCGTGGTGGAGGACGAGTTGCCGCCGCCGCGCCGGGCCGGTCCGCTCACCGGCGTCATCGAGGGGCTGCTGCGCAAGGATCCCGCCGAGCGGCCGGCCGCGGAGCGGGCGGAGGACGAGCTGCGGATCGTCGCGGCTGGGGGCGCCCCCGCTGGGGGAGGAACGCCCCGGAAGGCCCCGGTGCCGGTGCCGCCGTACAGCGCACCGACGACCGCGGGCCGGTACCAGGAGCCGTCCCCGCGGCCCTCCCCCGCTTCGCCGACCCGCCTGCCCGGCAGCACGACGTCCGAGGAGCCGGAACGCTCCCGGCGGACCGGTGCGGTGCTGGTGGCCGGGGTCCTCGCGGTTGTGCTCGCGCTGGCGGGACTGACGTACGCGCTGCTGAACCGCGACAAAGGCGGCGGTCAGGAAAGGGAGGGTGGCGGCCGGGCGAGCGGGAGCGCGCACGCGCCGGCCGCACACCGCAGCACCGACTCGGACACCGGGACGCCGTCGGCCCCGAGCGGCAGCACGTCGTCGGACAGCCGGCCGGCGCAGTCCGTGCGCGTCACCGTGGCCGGCACGCACACGACGTATTCCGGGAGCTGTCCGCCGCCGGCCGCGCAGACGCCCGCCTTCACGGCGACGTTCACGGTGGGGCGGGTGCCCGCGCAGGTGGAGTACCGGTGGGTGACGACGCGCGGGTCGGTGTCGGATCCCGGGTGGCGGACGCTGTCGTTCCCGGACGGCGGCGGGAAGAGCCGGCAGGTGCGGGTGACCCTGACGGTGCACTCCGGCGCCGGCACGACCGCGGACCAGGTCGGTGTGAAGGTGCGCGGTCCCGTGCAGACCACGTCGAACGCGGTCCCGTTCTCGGTGAGCTGTACGACGGCCACGGCGACGGAGACCCCGTCGGGCGGGGCCTCCGCTTCGGCGTCGGGCTCACCGGGGAGTTCACCCTGAGGGGTGAGCCCGTTCGGGTCACGCGTTGTTCGTGAACGCCGGCAGATAGCCGCCGGACTGGCCGGCCGCGGTGGGATGGTACGACTCGCCGATGTCGAGCCAGTTGACGCTGTGCAGCCAGGAGTCGCCGGAGCAGATCTCGTGGGTGGAGAAGGCGCTGCGGACGTCGCCGAAGGTGAAGCCGTGGGACTGGGCCCGCTTCTGGACGGCGGCGTCGATGTAGTCGGCCGCGCCGTTGATCGCGGACCGCTTGGTGTCGGAGAGCCCGAGGCAGGTCTGGCCGAGCAGGTAGAAGCGGGGGTAACCGAGCACGACCACCCGGGCGTTCGGGGCCTTGGCGCTGATCGCGTTGTAGACGGTGTCCAGCTTGCCGGGGAGCGTGGAGTCGACGTACGCCTTCGCGGTGTTGATCCGGTCCAGGCAGGCGCTGTCGGACTGGACCACACAGGTCGTCATGACGTCGGAGAACCCGGCGTCGTTGCCGCCGATGGTGAGGGACACCAGTGAGGTGGAGGAGTTCAGCGAGCCGAGCTGGTTCGCGAGGACGTCGTCCGTCGTGGCGCCCGAGCAGGCGTTGAAGGCGAACGAGGACGGGTTGTGGGCGGCGTTCCACAGGTAGGGGTACGCCTTGGTGCTGCGGTCGCAGCTGCCGCTGGAGCTGATGTAGCTGCCGGAGCCGACTCCTGAGGAGTAGGAGTCACCGAGGGCCACATAGCCGCCGGCCGCGGCCGTCGAGGACGCCTGCGCCGAGGCGGCCCCGGTGAGACCGAGGCCGGCGGCGAGGAGGAGCGAGGCAACGAATCCGGTAAGTCGGGAACGTCTCATGGAACCTCCCTTTAGCAGGATCTCTGCCACAACTGTCGTAGCAACTACGCGTGTTGACGGGAAGTGTCCATGCCAAGACTATTCGGGCCTCAACAGGATCAACGAGAAACATTCACGGCTCATCTATTGCGCGTCCCCACCATGGCCGTTGACGGTTCGACAATCGCCTGCTTGACGACCCCCCTCTGTCCGCGCCACAGTGAAGCCCGGCATCCGGCGCGTCGGGGGGCAAAGTCGCCAATGCAGACCTTAGGTATCAAGTCACCTTCATCAGACGGCGGCGCCGAGGACTCCGGTGCGACGCGGACCGGGCCGGGGAGGGCCCTGTCACCGCTGCTCGCGGGGGCGGCGACCGCCATCGGCGGTGTCGGCGCGCTGCTTGCGCTCGTCGACGCCTCCTCCGTACTGCGCGGCCCGTGCGCTCTGTTCTTCCTGCTCGCGGCACCGGCCCTGGCGCTCGCCGTGGCGTTGCGCGGGCTGGATCCGTTCGGCCGGGCGCTCTGCGCGCTTGCGGGCTCGGTCGTCGTCACCATGCTGGTTGCCCAAGGCATGCTCGCCGTTCACCGCTGGTCGGTCCGCGGCGGGGTGCTCGCCGTGGCAGCACTGAGCGTGCTGCTCCTGCTCGCGCTCCTGTTGCGGGAACGAATTTCCGGAAAACGTACACAAGGCCGACGAACACTGGCCAAAGTTGTGTAATGGTCAAACCAACAAAAACGTGAGGGACCCCTCAGGGGTTGCCTTTCGGGTTCAATCGTCAATACCGTCGTACATCTCACCCGCACCGGCACGTCGGCACACGGCTCCAGGGGAGGGCTCAGGGCCGCGGCGTCACCGGCGCGGGGCGCGGTAGGGGGGTGCCGTGCTCGGTGACCGCAACTGTGACCGAGTCGTGCCGCGCGACCGGCTGCCGTATTTCCCGGACAGACCGGCCAGCTTTGCCAGCTCATCGACCTGCACGGAGATCAATGCACCGTGCCGAAGATGAGAACCCCCCTTTCGAACCGGACACAGAGCCGGACCGCCCAGGGGCGGGCGGTCCACCGGACGAGAGGGAAAAGACCCATGAGTTCCGTGCTGCGCCCGCCGAGTTCGGGCCAAGATCCATTCATTGAGGCCCACTACCGGCCCATCTCCTCCCACCTGGCGATAACCCCGCCGGTGAGCGTCGTGATCCCCGCCATGAACGAGGCGGAGAATCTCCCCTACGTCTTCAAGACGCTCCCGGACTGGATACACGAAGTCGTTCTCGTGGACGGCAATTCCACGGACGACACGGTCGACGTGGCCCGTTCCCTGTGGCCGGACGTCAAGGTCGTCGGACAGCACGGCAGGGGCAAGGGGGATGCCCTGATCACCGGGTTCGAGGCGTGCAGCGGCGACATCATCGTGATGGTCGACGCGGACGGCTCGGCCGACGGCGGCGAGATCGTGTCGTATGTCTCCGCCCTGGTCTCCGGCGCCGACTTCGCCAAGGGCTCGCGCTTCGCCAACGGCGGCGGCACCGACGACATGACCTTCATCCGCAAGCTCGGCAACTGGGCGCTGTGCACCGTCGTCAACCGCAAGTTCGGCGCCCGCTACACCGATCTGTGCTACGGCTACAACGCGTTCTGGCGGCACTGCCTGGACAAGATCGACCTCGACTGCACCGGCTTCGAGGTCGAGACGCTGATGAACATCAGAGTGGTCAAGGCCGGTCTGAAGGTCCAGGAGATACCGAGCCACGAGTACCTCCGCATCCACGGCACCAGCAACCTGCGGGCCGTGCGCGACGGCATCCGGGTGCTGAAGGTGATCCTCAAGGAGCGCTCCAACCGGCGCGAGCTGCGCCGCCACGAACGCCACTCGCCGCTGCTCGACACGGTCGGGGGAGAGGTGTCTTGAGAGATCCCGGCATCTCCGTCGTGATCTGCGTGTACACCGAGGACCGCTGGGAGGACATCCTCGCGGCGGTCTCCTCGGTGCGCGCGCAGTCGTATCCGGCGCTGGAGACGCTCCTGGTCGTGGACCACAACCCGGCCCTGAAGGACCGGCTGGAGCGCGAGTACAAGGAGACCGGGGCCGTCCGGGTGCTGCCCAACGCGGGCCCGCGCGGCCTGTCCGCCGGCCGCAACACCGGCATCGCCGCCTCCCACGGCGAGGTCATCGCCTTCCTGGACGACGACGCCGTGGCCGAACGCGACTGGCTGCGCCGCTTCGCCGAGGGGTACGCCGACCCGCGCGTGATGGCGGTCGGCGGCCGTACGGTGCCGGTCTGGGCGTCGGGCCGGCGGCCGGCGTGGTTCCCGCAGGAGTTCGACTGGGTGGTCGGCTGCACCTACAAAGGGCTGCCACCGGGCCGGGTCCAGGTCCGTAACGTCCTCGGAGGAAACGCTTCCTTCCGGCGGACGGCCTTCGAGGCGGCGGGCGGCTTCGCCACCGGCATCGGCCGCGACGGCGACCGCCGCCCGCTGGGCTGCGAGGAGACGGAGCTGTGCATCCGCCTCAGCCGGGCCCGCCCCGACGCCGTGCTGCTCATCGACGACCGGGCGGTGATCCACCACAGGGTGCCCGCACCCCGCGAGCACTTCGCCTACTTCCGCACCCGCACCTACGCCGAGGGCCTGTCCAAGGCCCTGGTGGCGAAGAGCGTCGGCGCGGACAAGGGCCTGGAGTCCGAACGCCGGTACACCACCCGGGTACTGCCCGCCGGGGTCGCCCGCGGCCTGCGCGACGCCCTGCTGGCCCGCCCCGGCGGCGCGGGGCGCGCGGGCGCGATCATCGCGGGCGTACTGAGCGCCGCCGGCGGCTACGCGGTGGGCACCTTGCGGGCACGGCGGGGCGGTACGAGGTTCTCGGCGACGCCGGTCCCGGTGGCGCCGGCCTCGGTGGCGTCGGTCCCGGAGCCGTCGGCCTCGGTGGCGTCGGCCTCGGTGGCGTCGGTCCCGGAGGCGTCGGCCTCGGGAGGTAGCGATGAGTGACACGCCCGTACCGATCCTCATGTACCACTCCGTCGCCACCGCGCCCAACGACGCCACCCGCGCCCTGTCCGTCGCGCCCGCGGCGTTCGCCGAGCAGATGGCGCTCATCGGCGACCTGGGCCTGACCCCGGTCACCACCGCCGCCCTCGCGGCCCGCTGGCGTTCCGGCCGCCCGCTGCCCGCACGGCCGGTGCTGATCACCTTCGACGACGGTTACGAGGGCGTGCACCGGCACGCGCTGCCCGTTCTCGCCAAGCACGGCTTCCCGGCCACGCTGTTCGTGTCCACCGGCTGGGTCAGGGGCGCCTACGACACCGGGGGCGGCCTGGACACCATGCTCGACTGGCCGCAGGTGCGTGAACTCTCGGACGCCGGCGTCGAGATCGGCGGGCACAGCCACACCCACCCGCAGCTCGACCAGCTCGACGACGAAGCGCTGCGCACGGAGCTGAACCGCTGCACGGAGATCGTCACGGACGAACTCGGCGCACGGCCGGTGTCCTTCGCCTACCCCTACGGATACTCCGACCGCAGGGTCCGCGGGGCCGTGCGCGCGGGCGGATACGCCCAGGCGCTCGCCGTCGGCAACGCCCTCGCCCGCCGCCGTCAGGGGCCGTACGCGCTCCAGCGGGTCACCGTCCGGCGCGGCACCGGCGTGGAGGAGTTCGAGCGGCTGCTCCACGGCCGTGCCGTCACCCGCACCTTCGCCAGGGACCGCGCCCTCACCAAGGGGTACGCCCTCGTCCGCAGAGCCCGCCAGGTCCGCCGGAAGGCCATCCGTTCCCGTGTCTGACACGACCACCACGACCGAGGCCGCGACGACCGCCGCCGAGGCGCCCGGGAAGTCCGGGCGCCGCCTCCGGCTGCCCGGGACGGGCCGGTCCGCCGGCGGCAGCCCGCTGTTCCGCAACGCCTACGCGCTGATGCTCAACACCGGCATCTCCGCCGTGCTCGGCCTCGGCTTCTGGCTGGCCGCGGCCCGCTACTACTCCGAGGACGCGGTCGGGCAGGGCTCGGCCGCCATCGCCGCGATGAAGTTCCTCGCCGGACTGACCGCGGTGACCCTGACCGGCGCCCTGGCCCGCTTCATCCCGGTCGCCGGGAGGCACACCGGCAAGGTCATCTTCCGTACGTACGCGGGCAGTTCGCTGCTGGTGGCGCTCGCGGGGGGCGTCTTCCTACTGACCCTGGACACCTGGGGGCCGTCGTACCGGTTCCTGCACGGGACGGTCAACGGGCTCGGCTTCGTCCTGGCCGTCGTCGCCTGGAACGTGCTCACCCTGCAGGACGGCGTGCTGACCGGGCTGCGCACCGCGACCTGGGTGCCGGTGGGCAACACCGTGTTCTCGGCGGTGAAGCTGGCCCTGCTCGTCGCGTTCGCCGTCGCCCTCCCGACCACCGGTGTCTTCGTCTCCTGGGTGGCCGCGATCGCCACCTCGGCGGTGCCGCTGGGCTGGCTGGTGTTCCGGCGGCTGGTGCCCCGGCACATCAAGGCGACCGAGGACCACACCAAGCCGCCGGCGCTGAAGCAGGTCGGACGGTTCCTGGCCGGTGACTACACCGGCTCGCTGTTCTCGCTCGCCGTGATCTACCTCGTCCCGGTGATCGTCGCCGCGCAGGTCAGCTCCGCGGAGAACGCCTACTTCTACATCGCCGCCACCATCGGCGGTACGACGGACCTGCTCGCCATCAACATGGGCGCGTCCCTCACGGTCGAGGGCTCACACGACCCGGGGCGCCTGGCCGCCCACACCCGGGCCGCACTGAAGCGGATGGCCCGGATCATGCTGCCGATCGCGGCCCTGTGGATCATCGGCGCGCCCTGGATCCTCGGCGTGTTCGGCGAGGGCTACGCGGGCGCGGCGACCCCGCTGCTGCGCTGGCTCGCGGTCGGCTCGGTGCTGCGGGTCGTGATCGAGACGTACTTCGCGGTGCTGCGGGCGCGCAGCCGCACCGCCGGACTCGCCTGGCTGCAGGGCCTGTTGTGCGTGCTGGCGCTGGGCCTGACCCTGCTGCTCCTGCCCCGGATGGGGCTGACCGGCGCGGGCGTCGCCGAAGCCGCCAGCCTCGCGGTGATCGCGGCGATCGCCGCACCGAAGCTCCGGAAGACGATCCGGACCGCGCCCGCCGCCGTACCCGACACGGTGGCCCCCGACGGGGACCTCGCCGACCTGGGCACCCCCGAGATCCCGGCGTCCTCGCCGGCGCGCCGGCACAGCCCGGGCTGGGCGCTGGACTCCGACACCCTGGCCCTGGGCATCCATGTCGACTTCGACCATGTGGAACGCCGGCCGGACGTCCGCCCGGGGCCCGGCACACCGCCCGCCGGTACGCCGGTGCCTCCGGTGGGGCCTCCGGCCGGGGCTGCGGTGGGGCCTCCCGTCGGGTTTCCGGTGCGGCTTACCGTCGGGCTTCCGGTGGGGGTTCCGGTGGGGCTTCCAGTGGAGGAGAGAGGGCCCGGCAGCGAGGCGTCGCTGGGCCCGGCCGAGGCCGAACTGCTGCGGGAGGCGGAGGTGGCGGAGGTGGACGCGCCGTTCACGGAGGAGGAACGGGAGGCGTCCTTCGACAAGCCCGCCCAGTCCGCCCCCGACGCCGCCGTACCGGACGAGACCGTCGCCGAGGAGCCCGTGCCCGAAGAGCCCCCGGTACCCGTCCCGCTGCGGCAGCGGCTGCTGCCCACCCGCTCCGGTGTCGTCCTCGGCTGTCTGCTGATCGCCGCGCTGCTGCTGTACTGGGTGCCCGCGCTGCGGCTCGGCGAGGCCGATCTGAACCGGATGGGCGGCCTCGGGCTGATCTCGGTGCTGCCGCCGCCGACCCTCGTCGGAGCGGCTCTGCTGGTCACCGTCTTCGCCGCGCTGCTCTGGCTGCGCCGCGAGCACCGGGCGCTGCTGCTGCTCACGCTGGTGGCGACGGTCATCTCGCTGCACGCGCTGCCCGCCGTGATCGAGACCGAGCCGCGGTTCCCGACGGCCTGGCAGCACCTCGGGTTCCTCGACTACATCGACCGCACCGGGTCCGCCGTACCGGACCTGGACGCCCGCTGGAGCTGGCCGGGCTTCTTCGCGGTGGCCGCGTTCGTCGGCCGGACCTGCGGGGTCACCGACTTCACCGAGGTCATCCGCTGGTGGCCGACCGCCATCCAACTCGCCTGTCTGGCACCGCTGTTCCTGCTCACCCGGTCGCTGCGGGCGAGCTGGCGGGCGAAGTGGACCGGTGTCTGGCTGTTCGTGCTGTGCGGCTGGGTCGGCCAGGACTACTTCTCACCGCAGGGCTTCACCTATCTGCTGTACCTGATGTTCGTGGCCATCCTGCTGGTCTGGTTCCGCCCGCCGCGCGTGATCTGGACGAGGTTCCGTCCGGGCGAGGCGGAGGTGGAGCCGGTGGACCGGCGCACTCGGGCGGTCCTGCTCCTGGTGCTGATCGGTCTGTACGCGGTGAGTGTCCCCGCACACCAGCTCACCCCGTTCGTCATGCTCGGTGTGCTCGCGGCCCTCGTCCTGCTCGGCCGGTCCGAACTGCGCGGTCTGCCGCTGCTCTTCGCCGTGCTGGTCGCGGTGTGGGTCGGCTTCATGGCCGAGCCGTACTGGTCGGGGCACTTCAACGACCTGTTCGGCGGCGTCGGCGGAGTCGGCAGCAATGTCTCGACCTCCGTCTCCGGCCGGATCCGGGGCGGCAGTTCGACGCACAAGCTGGTGCTGTACACCCGGGTGCTGCTGGCGGGCTCAGTGATGGCGTTCGCCTGCTGGGGCTGGTGGCGCCGCCGCTTGCACCGCTACCGCGAACGCTCCCTGCTGGTGCTGACCTTCGTGCCGTTCCTGGGCTTCGGCATGCAGTCGTACGGCGGCGAGATGGCGCTGCGCGTGTTCATGTTCGCGGTGCCCGGCGCCGCCCTGCTGGGCGCCCTGGCCCTTTTCCCGCGCACCGGCGCGACGGCCGAGGAGCGCGAGAAGGACCGGGTCAGCCTCGCCCCGCCGGCCGCGCTGCTGGCCGGGCTGCTGCTGATGGGCGGCTTCCTGGTGGCCCGCTGGGGCAACGAGCCGTTCGAGCGGGTCCGGCCCGGCGAGGTAGCGGCCATGAACTGGGTGTACGCCCACGACAAGCCGACGGTACGGCTGCTGTGGCTCACCCAGGACACGGTCAACGACGTGACTCCGGCGATGCCGTGGGGCGCGCGGGACATGGAGCGGGTGAACTATGTGCCGACGCTCGCACCGACCGACCCGGTGCTGGTGTCGGGCCTGGTCAAGGCGCTCAAGGACGCCGGCCCGCACTCGTATCTGATGATCAACCGCAGTCAGGTGACCTATCTCCAGCTGGACGCGGGCTACTCCGCAGCCTGGGAACCCCGGCTGATCAAGAACCTGGACGACCGGCAGGAGCTGACGAAGGTCCTGGTCAACGACGACGTCACCGTGTTCGCCCTGCGCAGGCAGCCGGCGGGCCCGGTGCCGAAGCCGCACCCGGGCCCGGTCGGGCCGCAGGTGACCTGGACCCCGTGGTCGGTGGTCGGCGCGCTGTCCGCCGTCGTCCTCGTCCTGCTGCTGGCCGCGCGGGAGGTCGTACGGGTCGCGGTCCGGCCCGGTGTGCGCCAGGCGCGGGTGCTGCAGGGCACGTTCTGGTTCTCGCTGCCGCTGCTGGCGGTGGTGCTGGCCTCGCTGGTGCAGCGGTTCCTGACCATGAAGTGAGGCGTGCTCGTGAGGGGAGCCCGGTCGTTCAGCGGTCGAGCCACTTCACCTCGTACGGCCCCATGTCGAACCGTTTGCCGTCGACCTGGGCGCCGATCGTCCGGTTCAGCGTGTTGACCACCAGGACCGTCCTGCTGCTCGCGAGGACACGGACGTCGGGGAGGACGTCCTGCGCGACGGACACGTTCTCGTACCGCGTCCCCGGCGGGAACGCCTTGGCGAACCGGGACACCAGGTCGTACATGGGCAGGGCCCTGCCCCCGCCGGCGCCGGCGGTGGGGGTCCACAGACAGCCCGCGCAGCCGGTGCCCGTCCTGTCCTCCGGGTTCCAGTAGAAGCCGGAGCCGGCGCCGCCCCTGACCATGGCGATCATCCCGGTGGCCTGGACGGCGACGCGGTGCGGCTCGGACCAGCCCTTGCGGTCGTCGTTGCCGTCGCCGGGCTCGACGTAGTACTCGGCCCACCACAGCGGGAGGTCGCGGGTCTGCCGCCGCACCCACGCGCTGACCGCCGTGAGCTTGTCGGTGGCCGTGAACTCGTCGGGCAGCAGCTCGTCGTCGCGGGTGTAACTGGAGCCGTCGACCACCGTGAAGTCGGCGCCCGCCTTGTG
The DNA here is from genome assembly GCF_040634095.1 of Streptomyces sp. NPDC007205. Classification (NCBI taxonomy): domain Bacteria; kingdom Bacillati; phylum Actinomycetota; class Actinomycetes; order Kitasatosporales; family Streptomycetaceae; genus Streptomyces; species Streptomyces sp. NPDC007205. The sequence goes on along the minus strand of NZ_JBEYEW010000013.1, from coordinate 69,266 downwards.
CGCGTTCCAGTACGAGAAGGCGTCGAGCACCCGCCGGTCCATGGCGCCCCAGGGCCCCTTCAGCGCGCCGGCGGCGTTCTGGTCACGCGGATCGACGCTGTCCATCACCAGATACGGGCCGCCGACCATGATGTCCTTGTCGACCTTCTTCAGCGCCTTGTACACGAGGTTGTACATCCTGGTGTACCCCTCGTAGTCCCAGCGGGACTTGGCGTCGTTCCAGAAGCCCTTGAACTCGTTCCAGACGATGAAGTGCTTCACGTCCGGGTAACGCCGGGCGACGGTGGCGGCGAGGTCGGCGAAGTCCTGGTAGTGGCCGGGGGTGGGGGCGGTCTCCAGGGCGGCCTGGCTCCAGTCGGTGTTGTCGACCCCGGCCTTGCCGCCCTTCATCCAGTCCGGGGAGCAGCACAGGGTGATCACCGGGGTGCCGCCGGAGGCCCGCACGAAGTCGATACGGCGGTCCAGCGCGCCGAAGTCGTAGTGCCCCTCGACCGGTTCGGGGTTGTCGGCGCCCCAGCCCATGATGTGCTGGTTCTGCGCCAGCCCACGGCTCCCGCCGAGCAGTTGCCGCACGCGCGAGGTGGCGGCCGGGTCACCCTCGTCGGCGCTGTACCGGGTGTGGGTGAAGCCCCAGCCGACATACGGCTCGGGTTTCGTGCGGGGCGTGGCAGGCGTGCCGTGCACCTTGTCGCCGTCGCGTGTGGTGCCCGCGGTGCCGGCCCCGCCGGACAGCGTGCCGAACAGGGTCACCGCGAGGGCCAGCACGGTCGCGCCGACCCCGAGCAGAGCGGTGAGCCGCCACCGCCGAGCATCCGAATTCCACCCATGACGTGCCATCGGGGACAACAGTAACGGCGGAACGCGCGCCTCGGGCAGGCCTTGGGGATACGCGCCCCAAAGGGGCGCGGGGCTGTGTCGACATGCGGCTCCGCCGCCTGGGCGCGACAAGCCACGGACGACGCGCGGCCGGCGAACAACGCTTCCGCCGCAGTGAAATGCCGTGCGCGCAGCACGCCCGTGCCGGATCATGGCCCCATGTCTGCGAACCCACACGACGCTCTGCCGATCCGGCTCCACGTCGACGACTCCGACTCGCCGTCCGACGTCGTCGACGCGCTGTTCCTCGGCCGCTTCGCGACGGGCGAGCAGCCGTACTCGCACGCGGTGAACATCGACCGCGTCCGCTCCGGCGTGACCCTGCTGCCCGACGGCGCCCGGGTACTGCGGGTCGCCCGCGACGACGACCGCAGCGCCACCCTCGCCGAGGGCGACGGCTGGACCCTGCTGGTCTCCCGCTGGAACCGCGGCGCGGACGTCACGGTCACCGCGACCAGTGCCGAACTGGCCGAGCGGGTCCTCGACCAGGCCACGGACGGCGCCGCCGACGAGCCGGAACCCCAGCCCGAGAACGTGGCGATGGGCTTCTGGTACGTCTCCCCGAGGCGTGGCCCGCACCGCACCACCCGCCAGATCTCGGCGGGCACCTGGGACGAGGTGCGGCCCAACTACACGGCGCCGGTGGCGGACGCGATGGACCGCCTGATGAAGACGACGCCGGAGGACATCGCCGGACGGCTGCTCCTGCTGCACGGCCCGCCCGGCACCGGCAAGACGTCCGCCCTGCGCACCCTGGCCCGCTCCTGGCGCGACTGGTGCCAGGTGGACTGTGTCCTGGACCCGGAGCGGCTCTTCTCGGACGTCGGCTATCTGATGGACATCGCGATCGGCGAGGAGGACTCGGCGGGCAAGGCCCGCTGGCGCCTGCTCCTCCTGGAGGACTGCGACGAGCTGATCCGCGGCGAGGCCAAGCACACGGCCGGCCAGGCCCTGTCCCGGCTGCTGAACCTCACCGACGGCCTGCTCGGCCAGGGCCGCAACGTCCTGGTCGGCGTGACGACCAACGAGGACCTGGAGCGCCTGCACCCGGCCGTGGTCCGCCCCGGCCGCTGCCTGGCCCGTATCGAGGTGGGCCCGCTGACCCGCCGCGAGGCGGTGAAGTGGCTGGGCACCGAGGAGGGCGTCGGCCGGGAGGGGGCGACGCTGGCCGAGCTGTACGCGCTGCGCCGGGGCACGTCCCCGACATCGGTGCCGGGGGCGCGGGACGGCACGGACGCGGGCCTGTACCTGTAGTGCTTTGATGGTGCTGTGACCTTGTTCGTCGGCACCTCCGGGTGGCAGTACAAGGACTGGCGGGACCTCGTCTATCCGGCCGGGGTCCCGGCACGGCTGTGGCTGGAGGAGTACACGCGGCTGTTCGCCACAGTGGAGATCAACAACGCGTTCTACCGACTCCCGTCGTACGAGACCTTCACCGCCTGGCGCCACCGCGTCCCCGCGGACTTCGTGGTGGCGGTCAAGGCCAGCCGCTACCTCACCCACATCAAACGCCTGAAGGACCCCGGGGAACCGGTCCACCGCCTGATGAGCCACGCGGCGGGCCTCGGCGACCGTCTGGGCCCGGTCCTCCTCCAGCTCCCGCCCACCCTGCGCGTGGACCCTTCCCTCCTGGACGCCTGCCTGGCCTGCTTCCCGCCCGGTACGCGGGTCGCGGTGGAACCCCGCCACGACTCGTGGTGGACGCCCGAGGTGCGCGAGGTACTGTCGGCCCGGGGCGCGGCCCTGTGCTGGGCGGACGTCCTGGCCCGCCCGGTCACCCCGCTGTGGCGCACCGCCGACTGGGGCTACGTCCGCTTCCACCAGGGCCGGGCCCGGCCCTGGCCCCACTACGGCCGCCGCTCCCTGGAGACCTGGGTGGACCGCATCGCGACGACATGGGCGGACGGGCAGGACGTGTACGCGTACTTCAACAATGATCCGGGCGGGGCGGCGGTGGCGGATGCGGTGACGTTCGGCAGGGCAGCGGGCAGGGCGGGGCTGACGGTGACCAGAACACCGGAGCCGATGTCACGCCGGTGACATGCCGAACCCCTCAGCCCTCCCCGTAAGCCGCCCGCAGGGCATCCCGCACGGCGGCCAACGCCTCCGACTCCCCCAACCCCAGCCTCCGCACCCGCTCCACGTACGCCTGAGCGGCCAAGGAAGCCTCACGTTCCGCGGCCGAGCCGGCGGCAGCCACAAACGTGCCGTTGCGCCCCCGTGTCTCGATCACCCCGTCGTTCTCCAGCGCCCGGTACGCCTTGGCCACGGTGTTCACGGCGAGGCCCAGGGACTCGGCCAGCCCCCGCACGGTGGGCAGCCGGTACCCCACCGGCAGCGCCCCGGACCGTGCCTGCTCGGAGATCTGCGCCCGCACCTGCTCGTACGGGGGCGCACTGTCATCGATGCGGATCTTCAGGCTCACACGGTGATTGTCCCGTACCCGCCGGAAAATGAGAGGCATCCCCCGTCCCCCTCCGTCTACCGTGCCTGCTCATGACAGTGATCGTGCGCGACCTCCGCCCCGACGCGCCGACCGACACCGAGGGCTTCGCCCGGGTCCGCCGGCTGGCCCTTCCGTACATCTCACCTCGGACTCGATCCGCCACGACGCCCTCCGCATGCCGCCCGGGGCCCGCTACCGTCCGCTGGTCGCGGAGGAGGACGGCGAGGTGATCGGCACGGCTCAGGTGCACCTGGCCCATGACAGCACCGAGCCGGGCCAGGGCCTGCTGAACATCTACGTCCGGCCGGACCGGACCGGTCGCGGCGCCGGCCGGCTCCTGCTGCGGGCGGCCGAGGAGTACCTCACCGCCCAGGGCGCGACCCGGCTGCTCGGCTGGGTCCTCGACGAACCGGCCAACCGCGCCTTCGCCGAACGGCACGGCTATCGCGGCAGCCGGTCCGCCCACTTCCTCCGCCTCGACCTGGCGGGCTCCGCCCTCCCGCCCCTCCCGGAAACCCCGCCGGGCGTCGAACTGCGTACGGCCGCGGACTTCGCGGACGATCCACGCCCGCTGTTCGAGCTGGACGCGGAGACGATGCGGGACGAACCGGGTGACGTCGGCTACGAGTTCTCCGACTACGAGGCCTGGATCGAGCAGCACTGGAAGCATCCGCTGCTGGACCGCGACCTGACGGTGGCCGCGTGCGTCGGGGGCCGTCCTGTCGCCTTCAGCGTGGCCTATACCGACGGTGGCACCAGGTACGCCACCGCGATGACCGGCACCGCGCGGTCCCACCGGGGACGCGGCCTGGCCAAGCTCACCAAGACCCACTCCCTGTACCGGGCCCGGGAAACCGGCGTCACCGAGGCGTTCACGGGCAACGACGCCGGGAACGCCCCGATGATCGCGATCAACAAATGGCTCGGATACGAATTCTGCGCGACGGAGGTGCGCCATGTCCGTGAACTCGGCTGACACAGCGGCAGGGTTGGAGGTCGTCCTGGTCAAGGCCGGCCGGACGAAGATCCGTTATCCGGCCGAGCTGCTCCAGGACGACGGCACCCGGATCGCCGTACGGGCGCCCTGGGCGGGCTCCGGCGTCCGCGACTTCGGCTTCGTCCGCTTCGAACCCGGGGACGTCTTCACCGAGTACTACTGGCGTGACCGCTGGTACTCGGTGAAGGAGGTCCGCGCCGCGGACGGCACGGTGAAGGGCTGGTACTGCGACATCACCCGGCCGGCGGTCCGCGACGACGGCGAACTGGTCGTGGAGGACCTCGACCTGGACCTGTGGCGCTCCGCCGACGGCACGGACGTACGGCGCCTGGACGAGGACGAGTTCGCCGAGAGCGGGCTGGCGGAGAGGGACCCCGAGGCCGCGTCCGCCGCCGTGGCCGCCCTCGGGGAACTGGAGACACTGGCCCGCACCGGTGGCTTCGCGGAGCTGCTGTCCTGACGCCCTCGGCCCCGCCGGCCCGGTGTCACACGGTGGCCACCACCGCGTACCGCTCGTCGTCCACGGCCCTCCCCCACAACAGAGGGTCGTCGGACAGCCGCTCCACGCGTATGCCGGAGCTCAGCGGTGTCACGAGCGCGGTGAGCCGGCCGGCGGGTATGCCGACGGGGTGGAGGGTGCCCCAGACGCCCTCGACCAGCACGAAACGGCCTCCGGGCCGCAGCAGGTCCCGCCAGTGCCGCAGCACCAGGTCGGGTTCCGGCAGCGTCCAGAGCACATGGCGCACGAGGACGACATCGAAGCGCTGCTCCCCCACCGGCGGAGCCGCCGCCTCCCCGCGCAGGACCGCCGCGTCGTGCCCGGCGAGCTTGGCGCGGGCCCGCTCGACCATCGCCGGGGAGGAGTCCACACCCGTCACCCGGTGTCCCTGCTCGGCCGCGAGGAGCGACAGGCTCCCGGTGCCGCAGCCGAGGTCGAGGATGTCGGCGGGGCGCTCCGGCAGCCAGGAGCGGAGCCGGTCCGCCCAGGCCGCACGTACTTCGGGGTCGCGCAGACCGTGGTCCGGCTCGTCGTCGAAGCAGGCCGCCCCGGCATCCCAGTCCACATTCCATTCCGCTTCACGGGTACCCGCCGCCACCATGTGCCTGGTCTCATTCGTCATGCGCCAAGAGTGACACCCGCCACTGACAACCCGGCTCCGATGAGGAACTCTCCCCGAAAGCGTCTACCTCCGTGACAACGCGAGAGTCGGTAGGCACTGAAGGAGGCAGCCATGCGCCGCGCAACCGTGCACAAGCCCCTGAAGAAGACGGACAGCCGCCGGATCCGCGAAGAGGCGGAGGAGCGCCCCGCGGGGCGTCCCGAGGTGCGCAAGGACATCGCACGCACCTGGTGGCCCGACGGCTGACCCGCCAGGGCGTCAGTCCAGCCGCTTGCGGTAGTGAATCCGGTCGTACGGCCCGTCCACGCGGCGTTCCACGACCTCGTATCCGTACTTCGGATAGATCTTCTGGTTCTCCCACATCAACGCGTTCGTGTAGAGCCTGATCTCACCGAGCCCCAGCTCACGCGCGTGTGCGTCGACGAAGTGCAGCAGCCGCCGTCCGACGCCCGTGCCGTGGGCGTCGGGGTGTACGGCGATGCTGTCCAGGAAGAGATGACCGCCGAACGCCTCGATCACGACCAGCCCGGCCACGGGCTCCCCGGTGACGAACACCTTGCCGCCGGCCACGTTCGCCGCGTGGTCCGCCTCCATGGGCTGCGGCACCACGCCGATGCGCTCGATGTAGTGCCGATAGGCCGCGTCCGTCACCGCCTTGACGGCCGGCACATCGTCGGCGACAGCCGGCCGGACGCGCTCCGGATTCCTGTGGATCATGGACGCACGCTACCTGCCTGAGCGCAGTCCGAGTACCCCGCGTGTCCGACACGCGTAAGCCTCAAGAGGCCGGCGTGCTCCCCCCTGAGAGGGAGCTGAATTGCGTCCCCAGAGCGATCCGCCACGGTCCGCGAGCTGCGATCTTCGATGCCGAACGGGCCGCCGGGCCCGCCGGATCGAGGAGACATACGTGTCCCGCACAGTCGCTCGCTCGCAGTGGGGTATCGGACGGATCCGCACTGCGTGGAAGACCGCACATGAACCGGTGCCCCGTGTGTCGGTACGGACGCGGCGGCTCGCGTACGCCGTACCGCTGGTCGTGCTGCCGTCCAGCGTCTGGCGGCTGCCGGCCATGTTCGACAGCGGGATAAGCGCCGGCGAGCGGTTGTACATCCCGATGCTGTCGCTGGTGTCCGAACTGCTGGCGTTCACGGCGATCGGGCTGATTGCGCGATGGGGCGAGATGTTCCCGAGGTGGCTGCCCAAACTGCGCGGCCGCAGTGTGCCAGTGTGGGTCGCGGTCGTGCCGGCGGCGGTGGGTGCGACGGTGCTGACAGCGGTGTTCTCGCTACTGTCTCCCCTCACGACGTTCATGGGGAAGACCATCCGCGGCGACGCACTCCCGCCCGACGCGCCCGGGCAGGGCACCGGGCTCGCGAGCCTGTGGTTCTACTCCTGCTACGCGCCGCTGGTGCTGTGGGGCCCGCTGCTGGCGGTGCTGACAGTGGCGTACTGGCGCCGCCGGCGCGGGGGTCGCGTGGCAGCGGCTGCTGGCTGATGTCCCAGCGTTGCCCTCTTCCTGAGCGCTCGGTTAGTCCGGCCTTAACGGCACCATAAGAATCCCCTCCACCCGCCTCCAGCAGGCGATTCCACGGTTTCTTGGGGCTAGCTTCGGATCGCCCCCACGGGATCCAGCCCCACCGAAGGGCCGTTTCGAGGAGTTCCGCATGTCCGCTCGTGCCCGCCGCACGGCCGCCGTCGTCGCCATGCTCGGTCTGCCGCCGCTCGCCCTGACCGCGCTCGCCGCCGCTCCCGCGTCCGCGCACGGTTCGATGGGCGACCCGGTCAGCCGTGTCTCGCAGTGCTACGCGGAGGGGCCGGAGAGTCCGAAGTCGGCCGCGTGCAGGGCGGCGGTGGCGGCCGGCGGCGCGCAGGCGCTGTACGACTGGAACGGCATCCGGATCGGCGACGCCGCAGGACAGCACCGGAAGCTGATCCCGGACGGCAAGCTGTGCAGCGCGAACAGCGCGGAGTTCAAGGGCCTCGATCTGGCACGTGCCGACTGGCCCGCCACCGGCGTGCACAGCGGGTCGTACACCTTCAAGTACCGGGTGACCGCCCCGCACAAGGGCACATTCAAGGTGTATCTGACCAAGCAGGGGTACGACCCCGCGAAGCCGCTGTCCTGGTCCGAACTGGATCTGCGACACCCGGTGCCCACGGTCACCGACCCGGTCGCCTCGGGTGGTTTCTACACGTTTTCCGGCGCGCTTCCCGAGCGGTCCGGCCGACAGCTGCTGTACGCGGTCTGGCAGCGCTCGGACAGTCCGGAGGCGTTCTACTCCTGCTCGGACGTGGACTTCGGTGGCGGCAATACGGGCGGCTCCAAGACGGGTTCCGGTCCCGCTCCTGCGGCCTCCGCGCCCTCCGAGCAGCAGATCGCGGACGGTGCCGACAGGTCGACGATGGGGCACCACGGTCACGGCGGCGACGACACGGCCACCCCCGCCCAGCGGCCCACCACCGTGTCCAACGCGCCGAAGGCGGCCGGTGCTTCGGACGGCCTCGCGCAGACCGGTGCCTCCTCCGGCACCTCGTACGTCGCGATCGGCGGCGCCGCGGCGCTGGCGCTCGGTTCGGCGGCGCTGTTCCTGTCGGTGCGGCGGCGCGCGGCGGGTGGCGCGCACCGCCGGTGAGGGTTCCGGGGTCTGTCCGGCGGCTCAGGTCGGACAGACCCCGGCGGCACGTCAGCTGAGGGCCGACGCGCAGGTGGTGGCGGTGGCGTGGGCCGGGTCGAGCGCGTTGGCCACCTCATGGAAGGCGATGCGGTCGAACAGGCCGATCGCGACGTGCTCGGAGAGGTCGAGCGGGCACAGGTCCTGGAGCAGGACGTTGTGGACGTCCGAGCCGCTCAGGTACTGGCTCCGCCAGGGGGTGGCCACCTCGTCGTACTTGGTGGCGATGACCGTGTAGTGGACTCCGGGGACGGTGTCGCCGCCCGTGTTGAGCTTGGTGAGGAAGCCGGAGCCGGGGATCTGGTCGGCGAGGCCGGGGGTGGTGGCCTTGATCAGGTCCCCGGCGCCGGGGAAGTACGGCAGCAGGCCGGTGAGGCCGCTCAGGGTGGCGCCGTGGTTGTCCGGGGCCAGGCCGACGAGGGCGTTCACCTTGCCGGCTCCGCCGAGGAACTTCAGGTAGTAGCGGGGCATCATGCCGCCCTGGGAGTGGCCGACGAGGTCGGCCTTGGCGGCGCCGGTCGCTGCGAGCACCTTGTCGACGTAGGCGGACAGCTGCTCGGCCGACTTGTCGATGGGGCCGAGGCCGTGGAAGAGGGGGACTCCGGTCAGTTGGCCGTAGTCGAGGGAGAAGACGCAGTATCCGCGGTCCTTCAGATACGGGGCGAGGGACAGCCAGTTGTCGACCGAGTTGCCGAGGGTGCCGTGGACCAGGACGACCGGACGGGGATGGGCGGTGGAGGGTTTGCAGGAGAAGTCGTTCCAGCCCCTGCTGGGAGCGGCGTCGGCGGCGTGGGCGGTGGCGGCCGGAACGGCGGCGACAGCGGCGGCGGCGAGGAGCAGCGCGGTAAGGGGTCTGAGCACACGCTTCCAGGGCAGCATCGTGTGATCTCCTTGCGGCTCAAGGGAGGTGGGGGCCTAACCCTGTGATCCGGATCACGAGGATGCTGTTCACTTGTCAAGTTACGGGCGAGTAGCGCCAGTGAGAAGTTACGCGTCAGTAAAAACTTCCAGTGGTAACCAGCACCCCATGGGAACCCTGACGGATCATCACCAGACAGGCCGGATCGGACCATACGGAGCGATCCGCGCCAAACTCGCCCCCAACGCACGCACTTCACTCTCACCCAGCAGGCCGGCCCAGACCCCGACCGCCTCAGCCGCAGCCGCCTCCGCCGCCCGCGTGCAGGCCCACCCCCGCTCGGTCAGCACGATCAGCCGGGCCCGCGCGTCCTCGGGATGCGGCCGGCGTTCGGCGTAGCCCTTGCGTACGATCTCGTCCACCAGCTGGCTCGCCGCCTGCTTGGTCACCCCGAGATGCGTGGCCAGGTCGGTGACGGTCGCGCCGTCCGGGGCCAGCCGCGCGAAGGCGAAGCCGTGGGCGGGCCGCAGGTCGGTGAAACCACGGGCGGCCACCCCGTCATGAATGCGCTGCGTGAGGTCACCCGCGACGGCGAGCAGGGCGGCGGACAGGGCCATGGCTTCGGAGTTCTGCACGGAGGCATTGAAACACCCTTGACGATTCGGTCAAGCAGCTTGACCATATAGACAAGCAGCTTGACTACCTGAACGGAGATCACCGCCATGCCCGTTGTCCGCTCGTCCGAGGCCACGACTCATGAGATCCACGGCGCCCGTTTCGTCTCGTACGCCACCCCGCTCACCGGCAGCAAGGAGCTGTGCGCCTGGCGCGGCGAGATCCCGGCCGGCACCCGGGCGCCCGCCCACACCGTCAACCGGGAGGAGGTGTTCCATCTGCTCGTCGGCGAGCTGCTGATGACCCTCGACGGTCAGACCGAGCGGGTCTCGGCGGGCGACACCGTGATCGTCAACCCCGGTGCGACCCTGACCGTCGAGAACCCCACCGACCACACCGCGATCTCCTGGGTCACCACCTCCATCGGCCTGGAGGCACGGCTCGCCGACGGCACCCGTATCACGCCGCCCTGGGCCAACTGACCGACGTGGAGCCGCCGCCGCGCCCCAGCGCCCCCGGCATCACCGCCCTCGGTCCGAACTTCGCCCGCGCGCGGTCCGCGACCTCCTCGATACGGCGGACCTTCTCGTCCACGGGGTCGAAGGTGAGCTGGTGGGAGGCCTGGTCGGCGGAGGCCAGGTCCTCGGCGCGCAGGGTGAGCGCGCGGACCCGGGCGCGCTGCAGGCCGAGCGCCTCGTACATGCCGTAGGCCGTCTTCGTCAGGGCCGCGGAGTGCGCGGTCGGCTCCTTCAGGGTGCGGCTGCGGACGGTTGCGGAGCGGTCGGCGTAGCGCACGGTGAGGGTCAGGGTGCGGCAGATCTTCCGCACCGCGCGCAGCCGGGCGCCCAGTTCCTCGGCGGCGGACAGCAGCGCCCTGCGGTGCCGGCCGGGGTCCAGCTCGTCGAGGCCGAAGGCGCGCTCCGTCGCCAGCGACCGCGAGACGGCGTTCGGCACGACCCGGCCCCGGTCGACGCCGCTCGCCTTCTCGCGCAGCTCGCGGCCGGCCTTGGCGCCGATCAGCCGCTGGAGCGTGGACAGCGGCGCGGCGGCGACCAGGCCCAGGGTGTCCAGGCCGTACTCGCTCAGGGTGCGGGCGGTCGCCGCGCCGACGCCGGGCAGCGCGGACACCGGCCGCCCGGCGAGGAAGGCGGCGATGCCGTCCGGGTCCTCGGGCACGGCACACGTCACCCCGGGCCGGGCGCCCTGCAGCGCCACGCGGGCCAGCATCGGGCCCGGACCGGCGCCGATCGCGCAGTCGACGCCGTACCGCGCGAGGGCGCGCACCCGGATCACCGAGGCCAGCTCCACCGCGCTGCGTCCGAAGTACCGCTCGGCGCCGCGCAGATCGGCCAGCGCCCCGTCCGGGGGCAGCGCCTCGACGTCCGGGGTGAAGTCCTCCAGCAACCCGAGCAGTCCCGGCAGGGCTGCCTCGTACATCGGCGGCAGCTGGAAACGTACGCAGAGAATGGTCATCCCGCACTCCCCGGACTCTGGTGCCACAACTTCCGTATCGCCGAAGGCCCTTGTGCGGCCTCCTGGCCCGCGGGCCGCAGATCGGCCCACGGATGCATCTCGTATCCGGTCGGCAGCTGGATCCGCCGGCCGCCGGTCGGGTCACCGCCGGCGGCCTCGGCCGCCGGCTCCGCGAGCCGCGCCGCCACCTCGTCGAGGCCGCCCTCGGCGCGCAGTTCCACCAGCTCGGCGAGGTTCCAGGCGGCGGAACCCACCACGCTCAGGCTGCGCGGACCTCGCCGCTGCACCACGCCGCGCACCAGCAGCAGCCACGAGTGGAAGACGGTGTGCGCGCAGGCGTCGTGCGAGTCGTCGAAGAACGCCAGATCGACCAGGCCCGTGCCGTCGTCCAGCGTGGAGAAGATGACCCGCTTGCCGGAGCGGATCGGCGGGGTCTGGGTGGCCGCCTTGGCGCCCGCGACCAGCACGGTCTCGCCGTGCCGCAGCTCGCGCAGCCGACGCGCGGAGATCACGCCCAGCTCCTTGAGGAACTCCCGGTGGTCGTCCATCAGATTGCGCGAGGCGTCCATGGACAGCACCCCCAGTTCGGCACTGAGCCGCTCCGCCGACGTCAGATCCGGCAGCCCGGCCGAGGCGGTCTTCCGTCCACCCGCCAAGGGGAGCTGCCCGCCACCGCTCCGGGCACCCCGGTGCAGCTCGGTCAGATGCAGCTGCAGATCCCGCCGGTTGGCACCGAAGGCGTCCAGCGCCCCCACCTGGGCGAGCCTCTGCGCCAGTGGACGGCTGGGCCGCGCCCGCTCCCAGAAGTCCACCAGTGAGGAGTACGGCTGCCCGTCCGCGATCCGCCCGGCCTCGGCCTCGCTGATGCCGTGCACATCGGAGAGGGCGAGCCGCAGCCCCCATACCCCAGAGTTGTCGGACACCAGTTCGATACGGTGGGCGACCCCGGAAACGTTCACGTCCAACGGCAGGATCGGCACCCCGCGCCGCCGCGCATCGGCCAGCAGCAGCCGCTTCGGATACATCCCGGGATCGTGCGTGAGCAGCCCGGCGTAGAAAGCGGCCGGGTGATGCGCCTTCAGCCAGGCCGACTGGTACGTCGGCACGGCGAACGCGACCGCATGGGCCTTGCAGAACCCGTAGGACCCGAACGCCTCCACGATCTCCCAGGTCCGCCGGATCGTTTCCGCGCTGTACCCCCGAGCCGTCGCGGTCTGCGCGAACCACACCTTGATCCGCCCCTGCGACTCCGGGTCGGACAAGCCGCGCCGCACCCGGTCGGCCTCGCCCCGCCCGCAGCCGGTCATGACGGCGACGATGTCGATGACCTGCTCGTGGAAGACGACGACCCCGTAGGTCCCCTTCAGCGACTCCTCCAGGTCCGGGTGCGGGTAACGCACCGGCGCCCGGCCGTGCCGCGCCTCGATGAACGGCCGCACCATGTCGGCGGCGACGGGCCCGGGCCGGAACAGCGAGATGTCGACGACCAGGTCGTGGAACGTACTCGGCTGCAGCCGTCCCACCAGATCCCGCTGCCCCGGCGACTCGATCTGGAAGCACCCCAGTGTCTCGGTGGACCGGATCAGCCGATACGTCTCCGGGTCCCCCGCCGGCACCGCGTCCAGATCGATCCGCTCCCCGGTCACCCGCTCCACCTCGGCGACCGCGTGCGCCATGGCCGACTGCATCCGCACACCCAGCACATCGAGCTTGAGCAGCCCGAGATCCTCCACGTCCTCCTTGTCGAACTGCGACATCGGCAGCCCCTCACCGCTGGTCGGCACCACCGGCGTACGGGCGAGGAGCGAGGCGTCGGACAGCAGCACCCCGCACGGATGCATGGCGACTCCGCGCGGCAGGGCGTCGAGCGCCTCGACCAGCTCCCACAGCCTGCCGTACCGCTTCCCCTCCCCCGCGAGCCGCTTCAGCTCGGGCAGCTCCGCCAGCGCGGCCCGCGCGTCCCGGGCCCGGATGTGCGGAAAGGACTTGGCCACCCGGTCGATCTCAGCCGGGTCCATGGACAGGGCGGCGCCCACATCCCGGATGGCGTGCCGCACCCGGTAGGTCTCCGGCATGGACACGGTCGCGACCCGCTCGGTGCCGAAGCGGCCGATGATCGCCCGGTAGACCTCCAGCCGGCGCGCGGACTCCACATCGATGTCGATGTCCGGCAGCACGACGCGCTCCTTGGACAGGAAGCGCTCCATCAGCAACCCGTGCTCGACCGGATCGGCGTGCGCGATCCCCAGAAGATGGTTGACGAGGGAGCCTGCGCCGGAACCACGAGCGGCCACCCGGATCCCCATCTTCCGCACGTCGTCGACCACTTGGGCGACCGTCAGGAAGTAGGAGGCGAACCCGTGGTGGGCGATGATGTCCAGCTCGTGGTGCATCCGCTCCCAGTACGCGCGCTTCCCGCCGTACCCGAGCCGCACCATCCCCGCCACCGCCCGCGAGGCGAGGGCCCGCTGGGCGGTACGCCGCCCGGCGCCCACCAGATGCGCCTCGGGAAAGTGCACGGTCCCGACGCCGAGATCCCCCTCGGGGTCGACCCGGCACTCCTCGGCCGTGGCCAGGGTCTGCTCCATCAGCCGCAGCGCGGTGTCCCGCCGGTACCCGGCAGCCTCCACCACCCGCTCGGCGACCCCCGCCATCGCCCGCGCGTCCTTCAGCCACGCCTCCCCGGAGTCCAGCTCCCCGCGCGGGTCGACCGGAACCAGCCGGCGGGCGGCATCCAGCACATCGGCGACCGGCCCCGCCCCGGGATCGGCATACCGGACGGCGTTGCTGAGCACCGGCCGCACCCCCTGCTCGGCGGCGAACCCGAGGGCACGGGCGGCCAGCCGCAGGGACCCGGGCCCCGTACCCGTACGCCCGTGCCACACGGCCTCCAGCCGCAGCGCGTCGCCGTAGACCTCACGCCACGCCCGGAGAAGCTTCGCGGCCCGGTCGGGACGCCCTGCAGCGAGGGACCGCCCCACATCCGAGCCGGGCCCGAGCAGTACGGTCAGGCCGTCACCGTGGTTGTCCGGCCAGGACAGCCCGGGCACGCCCTCACCCGCATGCGCCGCTGTGATGATCCGGCACAGGTCGGCCCACCCTCGGCCGTCCCGGGCGAGGAAGGTCACACGAGGAGCCGACTCGTCGACGAAGGCCCCACCCCGCACCGGCACCTTCCGCCGCCCACCCCGTACGCCCTCGGCCCCGGCCACTGCCAGATTCACCCCGAAGACCGGACGCACCCCCACCCCGGCACAGGCCTTGGCGAAGCGCACCGCGCCGGCGACGGTGTCACGGTCGGTGAGCGCGAGGGCGTCCATCCCCCGCTCCGAGGCGCGCTCGGCCAGCCGCTCCGGATGGGATGCCCCATATCTCAGGGAGAACCCGGAGACGGTGTGCAGATGCGCGAAGCCCGGCACACGCACCTCCCGCACTCGCGAGCCCCGAACAGCTCTCGAACATCAGTTCCCTACTTCCACCTCCACCATACCCCCATTCCCGAACATGTGTACGACACCGCTGAGAGCGCCCCTCACCTGCGCAAACAGACCGCGAGCCCCGCCCCCACACCGGGGACGGGGCTCCAGGGACGCGGTGCGGTCGAACGCGTCAGCCGATCTTCGCTCCGGTGGCGGACAGCGCGGCGGTGACCGGCTGGAAGAACGTCTCCCCGCCGGAGGTGCAGTCACCGCTGCCCCCGGAGGTCAGCCCGATGGCGTTGCTCCCCGAGAACAGCGAGCCGCCGCTGTCACCGGGCTCGGCGCACACATCGGTCTGGATGAGACCGCTGACGCTGCCCTCCTGGTAGTTCACCGTGGCGTTCAGCCCGGTGACCGTACCGTCGTGCACATGGGTCGTCGACCCACTGCGCGTCACCTTCATCCCGACCGTCGCCTCGGCGGCGCCGGTGATCTTCTGCGTGGACCCGTTGTACAGGTCGACCTCGCTCGGGTGGTCCGTCTGCGACGTGTACTTCACCAGGCCGAAGTCGGTCCCCGGGAAGTGGGACTCCGCGTTCTGCCCGATCTCCTTGCCGCTGGAGTCGGCCCAGCTGGAGATCTCCGCGGTGCAGTGCCCGGCGGTCAGGAAGTACGGCTGCCCGTCCTTGACCACGTTGAAGCCGAGCGAGCAGCGCCCGCCCGACCCGCTGATCGCGTCACCACCGGCGATGAAGGGCTTGAACTCACCCTTCGACCGCTTCAGCTCGGCCTTGCCGCCGAGTCCGTCGACCACCTTGCTCAGCTTGGCCCACTGCGCGCCGGAGACCGTCTTGTCGGCGGTGACGACGACCTTGTTGCTGACCGGGTCGGTCGCCCACGACGTCCCCGCAATGGTCGCGTCCTTCTCCAGTGTCGTCCGTGCGCCGTCGAGTGCGGCCGGCGAGTTGGTGACGAGTCTCGCCTTGGCCCCGGCCGCCTCGACGGCCTTTGCGGCGTCCTGGTCGAGCACATTGACGACGAGACTCCTGGCCTGGGCGTCGTAGTAGCTGCCGGCGGCGCCGGAGCCGAGGTTCTTCAGCAGCGTCGAGGCGAGGTTTCCGGCCGCCGGAGCGGACAGAACCCGTAGCTGCGGAGCGGACTTCACAGGCTCGCTGGCGTTCGCATTCTGCAAGGTGACACCCGCGGCGACCAGTGCGGCGATTCCCGCCCCGGCCAGAGCGGCCCGCCGCCCGGTTATGCGTCGGTGCTTCAACTCACGTCCTCCTGTGGGGGGTAGGCCCGCGAGTTGTGGGGACTCGACGGACCGGAAGGCTGGTTGACGAGCGACTACTCTTCCGAACGGCGCAGGGAGCACACAAGGTTGACTTCAGGACGCGCGCGCAGGGGGGTTGCACACCCCCCATAAGTTTGACTGACCACGGTCACGTCCAGGAATTCGCACTGCAAACACTGGGTGCAAGTACACCGCAGCGGAACGTCATGACAGTGCATGGCCTGTTCTCCACCCTGCCGGGAGACGCCCTCTTCCCCGCCGGGCAAGCAGAAGTCCCCGCACGCGCCGCGCGTGCGGGGACTTCGAGGAAGCCGGAACCGGACTCGCTACGGCAGCGTGACCCCGTAGTAGTTCAACGCCTCGGTCACCGGCTGGAAGAACGTCGTACCGCCGGAGGTGCAGTCACCGCTGCCCCCGGACGTCAGCCCGTACGCCACGGTGCCCGCGTACAGCGGACCACCGCTGTCGCCGCCCTCGGCGCACACCGTGGTCTGGATCAGACCCGAGACGACGTCGCCGCCGCCGTAGTTCACGGTGGCGTTCAGGGCGGTGACCCGGCCGCTGTGCGTACCGGAGGTGGAACCACGCCGGTAGACGGTCGTGCCCACGGACGGCGTGGCCGCGCTCGTGATGGACTGGCTGCCCACGGAACTCGGGTGGGAGACCGAGGAGTTGGTGTACCGGACGAGCGCGAAGTCGTTGCCCGGGAAGCTGTAGCCGACGTTGGTGCCGAGCACCGTGCTGTGGCTGGAGTTGCTGTACCAGGTGGAGGCGACCTGCCCGCAGTGACCGGCGGTCAGGAAGTAGTAGGTGCTGCCGCTGTGCACGTTGAAGCCGAGTGAGCAGCGGTAGGAACCGCCGTAGATGGCGTCACCGCCACTGATCAGCTTGTTGAACTTGCCGGGCGTGTGCTTGATGGTGAGCGCGCCCGCGTCGGCGCCGGCCTGCCGCTTGATCTTGGCGATGCCGGCCTGGGACACCGTGCTGTCGACGGTGACGACGACGCGGTCGGTCTTGCTGTCCACCGCCCAGGCCGTGCCGGGTACGTCGGCCTTGAGGACGGAGTCGTCGACCTTGCTGAGCTGGGCTGCGCTGAACGTGTGGCCGTCGTCGCTGGCGTTCGCGGTGGGGGCGGCGAACGCCGCCGCGGCCAGGAGGCCGGTGGCCACGGCGATCAGCCGGGTCCGTCTCGCAGTGCCGCTGTGGGGAGTAGTGCGCTTGATCCTCACTTTTCGTTCCCTCCCAGGGGAAGTCGGGGGCCCGCGTGGGGTCGGGGCCCGTGAGTCGCAGCCAGGGTCTGTGGCCGGATTCCGAACATGTATGCCCTGACAAGCGCTGAGGGGGAGTATTCGGCCGAACGACCGGTCGCCACAAGAGTGCCTTTCGGCCGTCCGACTTTAAACCACTCTTACGCAGCAGCCTCTTGACCTCGGCTCAGCGCGCGCCCCCGCCTCGATCGCCACGCCCAGCGTGTTGCCGGGCGGCGGGAACGGGCAGATGAAGTGGTGTCGGTGGCCGTACGCGGTGGCCGTGAGCACAACGCCGTCACCATCCGCGCGAGCGGCCCGTAGGGCGCCGAGACCTTCTCCACACGCTGGTCTCGCCACTGCTGCCATGCCTCGGGCGCGTCCGTCGTCATGCCGTCGGTTCCTTTCCTCTGTGCTCAACCCTTCCCTACCGGACACGGACGCCCGAGGTGTGCGCGAAGGGTGCCGCCGCAGCGTCACGAGGGCCGAGTACGACGGTCACCTCACCGGCGCAGGAAGGCCAGTGCCGCCCGGGCCGTGGCGTCGTTCTGCCGGAACGCGGCCCCGCCGGTGCGCGGCCGGGTGAAGGCGCCGGGGGTGCGGGCGTCGGTGTAGGGGCCGAGCGCGAAGCGCCGGGGATGCGGTCGCCCGGCCCGGTCGAGGATCCGGCCGGTACCGGGATCGACCCGGAGCAGCCCCTCGGGGGTCTCGGCGGCGCCGTCGGTGTGCAGTTCGCGCAGCAGGCTGTCGCGGGCCCGTCCGACGGTGGGCTCGGGCAGCCGGGCCTCGACCAGCGCGCGGGCCTCGACCGAGAAGCCCGGCACGGTGGGACTGGCGGCCCGGAACACCCCGTCCTCGGCGGTGACGCTCATGTCCGCGCCGACGAACTTCAGCAGCCCGGCCCGGGACAGCGCGAGCATCTGCCGCAGCCGGGGTCCGGGCGGCCCGGACGCCAGGTAGCTGAAGAAGCCGTGCCACCAGGGGCCGGTGTTCCCCAGCCGCACGAGCTGCCCGTAGACGGAGAGCAGCCCGAGGAAGACGCCGAGGTCCGCACTGTGGGAGGCGTCGTGCCGGCGGCTCAGGTCCGCCTCGACGTAGGCCCGCAAGCCGTCCTGGAAGTCCTCGTGCGACGCATGGCGCACCCCGGCCAGCGGGTGATCGAGCGCGGTGAGGTCGAGCCGGTCGGCCGGATCCGGCACGGCGGCGGCGACCAGCGCCTGCACCTCGGCGAAGTCGCTCGCGGCGGCGTACTTCTCCTCGAAGTCGGCCCAGGCCATCGCCGTACGTTCGGCGTGGGCGGTGAACAGCCGGTGGTAGTGGGCGAAGCCCAGCTCCTTCTCCACCAGCGGCCACACATCGCGCCGGAAGTCGAAGCCCGCCGGGCGGGCCAGCAGGGCGTCCACCTCGGCCGGGCCGAAGAAGCGGGGCAGCGGGGGCCGGTCGCCCGTCCAGTCGTAGCCGATCTTCGAGTGGTACGGCACTCCGCGCCGGGAGCCGACGTAGAGCACCGGCTCCCGGCCGGAGGGAAGGTACGCGTCGCCCTCGTACCGCCCGCCGCGCCCCTCGGTGAGCAGCACCATCAGGTCGACGAAGGCCAGCCCGAAGCCCCGTACGAGGACGGGTTCGCCGGGCCCCAGCGGGGACAGGTCACTGTCGGCGGTGAAGTCGGGCGGCATGTGCACGAGGCCGTGTGCGCGGGCGTAGGCGGCCAGCGCGGCCTGCTCGTCGTCGGGTTCGGCGTCGAGGTGGCCGATGGCGAGGATCACCAGGTCGGCGAGGAGAGGGCGCGCGCGCCCCGCCAGCCACACCTGCTGGCGGCCTTCGCGCGGGCCGCTGACGCGCAGGGCGCGCCGGGGATGGTGGTGGACGGTGACGCCCGGCGGCAGGGCGGCCAGGGCCCGTTCGTACACCCAGCGCAGATAGCGGCCCTGGAGCCGCCGGTCGGCGAAGGTGCCGCCGTCCAGCCCGGCCCACTCGTGCAGGGTGGGGCCCTCGCGCACCGGGCCGTCCATGGTCACCGTCTCGTCGGTGAACATGGTGACGTCCTCGGCGTGCGAGTTCATCCACAGCAGCGGTGACTGCGCCTGGCGCCAGATACGTCCGCCGCCCGGCGGGTGCGGGTCGACCAGATGGATGTCGAGGCCCGAACCACCGTACAGCTCGGGGGCGTTGGCGGCGATGCGTTCCAGGAGGCCGGTCCCCCGCGGCCCGGCTCCCACGATCACCAGCTGCGGCCTCATCGGGTGTTCTCCGTGCCGCGTGCGTAGTACTTCTCGATGTAGTGCTGGCCGAGGCCGAGCAGTGAGGTGATGACCGCGTACCAGAGGGTCGCGACCATCAGCAACGGGATGACCTGATAGGTGCGGTGGTAGATCAACTGGGCGGAGAACAGCAGGTCGTTGACGGCGATGACGCTGACGATCGAGGTGCCCTTGAGGGTGCCGATGAGCATGTTCCCGGCGGGCGGCACGATGGACCGCATGGCCTGCGGCAGCACGATCCGCCACCAGCGGCGCCACCGGCTCATGCCGAGCGCCTGGGCGGCCTCGATCTGCCCGCGGTCCACGGAGAGGATGCCGGCCCGGACGACCTCGGCGGCGAAGGCGGCCTCGTGCAGGGTGAGTCCGACGATCGCGACGGCGACCGGGGTGAGCAGGTTGACGGTCTTCACGCCGAACACCTGCGGGTACAGCGCCCCGATGTTGAACCAGAGCAGCAGCTGCACCAGGATCGGGATCGACCGGAACAGCCACACATAGCCCCAGCCGACGGCCCGCAGCACCGGGTTGGCGGACAGCCGGAAGGCGGCGAGCAGGGTGCCGAGGGCGAAGCCGAGGACCGTCACGACAGCGGTCAGCCACAGTGTGAGCCACAGACCGCGCAGGATGGAGTCCGTGGTGAAGTAGTCGGCGACGACGTCCCACTGGAACGCCTGGTTGCGCAGGACGGAGTCGACGGCGAACCCGAGCAGCGCGAGGACGGCGACGGCTGCCGCCCACTGGCCGTACCGGCGCCGCGGGACGATCCGCGGGGCGTCCGCGAGTTCGGGGGTGTCCGCCGCGGCGGGGACTTTGGCGAGGGTGTCGGATGACATGCGAAGGCTCCGTGACGCTTGATGGAACGTCAGAACACGGTGGGTGCCTTCACACGGAAGCGCCGCATGGCGCGCGTACGGCCGAGCCCCTCAGCAGGGCCGTCCACCGAGAGTACGCGGGCGTTTCGGTGCACTGTCAAGGCTGTCCGGCCTGTGAGCCGTACGTCTCACGTCAGTTGACGCGGAACCGGATGCCTGTTCCACTTGGCCCATGCATCCACAGCAGCGGCTGGTCACGCGCTCCCACATCGACTTCGGTCGTGTGTGGTCCTCTTCCTGTTGAGCTGACCCCCTGCCTGCGCCTGCCCTGTGAGCGGGCGTGTTCGCGCTCTCCCTCTCCCTCTTGTTCCTCGCCTTCACACGCGCACCCCTCCCCTCGCGCTCTGCACCCTGTCTGCTCCCAGGAGGCCGCCACCGATGCGTACGCGTCCTTTCATGCCTTTTGTCGGCATTGTGTCCGCTGCCCTGTTCCTCACCGCCTGCGGCTCGGGCGGGACGGACACGTCCGCCGTGACGGTCAGGTCCGGCGAGGTGCCCACCACGGACGTGGTCTCCGGCGAGAAGAAGGACGACGCGGCGGCCGGGCTGCTGCCCGCCGGCACCACCCGCCTCACCGTCGCGATCAGCGTCGGCGGCACTCCGCCCGGCACCACCTACCTGTCCGACGGCACGACGCTGACCGGCCAGGACGTCGACTTCACCAAGGCGGTCGCCAAGGTGCTCGGCATCAGGCTGAAGGTGGAGCAGGCGAGCTTCGAGGCGATCCTGCCCGCGCTGGACAGCGGCAAGTACGACTTCGGCGCGAGCAACTTCGGCGTCACGGACGAGCGCCGCAGGACCATCGACTTCGTCACCTACGTCAACGACGGCCAGGGCTTCGCCACCCGCAAGGACAGCAAGCTGACGAAGATCACCGACCTCCGGCAACTGTGCGGCCTGAACGTGGCGACCGGCGCCGGCACCACCTTCGAGGCCACGCTGGAGGAGAACAAGCACGTGTGCACCGACGCGGGCAAGAAGGCGTACCAGGTGCAGACATACTCCGAGCAGAGCGCGATCTGGTCGTCCGTTCAGCAGGGCCGCAGCGACATCGTGATGTCCACGATCAACGGCCTGCGTTACGCCGTGGCCCACCAGCCGGGACTGAAGTTCCTGAACGAGTACCACCGCCTGGACGTGGGCTTCGCCTTCAAGAAGGGCACCGGGCTGGCCCCGGCCTTCCGGGCGGCGGTCAACAGACTGCTGGCCGACGGCACGTACGCCAAGATCCTGAAGAAGTGGGGCACGACGGGCTCGGCCATCACGAAGTCCCGGATCAGCCCGCCGGAACTGAAGGACCAAGCGGACCACCGGGCCTGATTCTGCGTCAGGAGCGAGGGGTCGGACCTGGTCCGTCACGATCAACACACGGTCTGACGATTCCGCCCCCGGCGATCCCTCGTGACGTGGTACGAGATTGTCGTTCACCCGGACGCACCGATCATCACCCGTCCGCCGCCGACTATCATATTTCACTCTCAGTCAGCAGCCGTATGTGTCAGGACCCTTGGGGCACAAGGACTCTCGACGGATCGCCTGTGCACCAGTACCGTCACAAACCCCCCGCGCGGCGTCTATCCACTTGGCGCGCCGTCCGCATCATGGATGACCATAGGGATGCGGAAAGCAAGAAAGACCGCTGTGAGAGGAGGCGTCCATGGGATCGGTACGCAAGGCGAGTGCGTGGCTCGGCCTCGTCGACGACAACGATGACGAGCGTTACTACGACGACGAGTACTCCGAGGGCACCGAATCCGGGGACGCCTGGGTCACGGACCCCCGGGTGAAGGTGGCCGCGGACACGGCCGAGGACAAGGGCCGCCGGATCGGCACGGTCACCCCGGACAGCTTCCGGGACGCCCGCGCCATCGGCGAGCTGTTCCGGGAAGGCGTCCCGGTCATCATGAACCTCACCGCGATGGAGCCCGCCGACGCCAAGCGCGTGGTGGACTTCGCGGCGGGGCTCATCTTCGGTCTGCGCGGCTCGATCGACCGGGTCTCCAACCGGGTGTTCCTGCTGACGCCCGCCGACACGGAGATCATCAGCGGTGAGGCGTCCGCTCACCGCGAGGACGGCTTCTTCAACCAGAGCTGAGGCAGGGCCGCTCACCGGCCCTGCCTGCTGACGGGGATCAGCGGAAGGCGTCGAGCCCGGTGAGCGCCTTGCCCAGCACGAGCTGGTGCATCTCGACGGTGCCCTCGTAGGTGAGCACCGATTCCAGGTTGGTCGCGTGCCGCATCACGGGGTATTCGAGGGAGATCCCGTTGGCACCGAGAATCGTCCGCGCCGTACGGCAGATCTCGATGGCCTCGCGGACGTTGTTGAGCTTGCCGAAGCTGACCTGCTCGGGGCGCAGGCGGCCGGCGTCCATCCGCCGCCCGAGATGGTGGGCGAGCAGGATTCCCTTGTGCAGTTCGACCGCCATGTCGGCGAGCTTGGCCTGGGTGAGCTGGAAGCCGCCGATGGGCCGCCCGAACTGCTCACGCGTCTTCGCGTACTCCACGGCCGCCTCGAAGCTGCTGCGCGCCGCCCCCATCGCACCCCAGACGATGCCGTACCGGGCGTGGGACAGACAGCTGAGCGGTCCGCGCAGTCCGGTGACCTCCGGCAGTACGGCGGTGGCGGGCAGCCGTACGTCGTCCAGCACGAGTTCGCTGGTGACGGAGGCGCGCAGGGACCACTTGTGCTTGATCTCGGGCGCCGAGAACCCGGGGCGGTCGGTGGGCACGACGAATCCGCGGATGCCGTCCTCGGTCTGCGCCCAGACGACGGCGACCCCGGCGACCGATCCATTGGTGATCCACATCTTGCGGCCGTTGAGGATCCAGTCGTCGCCGTCGCGCTTGGCGTGGGTGCGCATGGAGGCGGGGTCGGAGCCGTGGTCGGGCTCGGTCAGCCCGAAGCAGCCGATCACCTCGCCGGCCGCCATGCGCGGCAGCCACTGCTGCTTCTGCTCCTCGCTGCCGAACCGGTGGATCGCGTACATGGCGAGCGAGCCCTGCACGGAGACCAGGGACCGGATGCCCGAGTCCGCCGCCTCCAGCTCCAGGCAGGCCAGGCCGTACTGCACGGCCGTCGCGCCCGCGCAGCCGTATCCGGTCAGGGACATGCCGAGGGCACCGAGGGAGCCGAGTTCGCGCGCGAGGTCCCGGATGCCGGGCAGTTCCCCGTTCTCGTACCAGTCGGCGATGTACGGCAGCACCCGGTCCGCCGCCCAGGCCCGCACGGTGTCCCGCACGGCCAGGTCTTCCGGTTCCAGCAGGTCGTCGATCCCGAGCGGGTCGGCGGGATCGAAGGGGGGCAACTTCGAGGACGCGGACATGGGGACACCCTCCGGCACACAAGAAACTAGCACCGCTAGTCAGCATTTTGAGGCCGACGTTACGGGTGCAGTGGCCCGCACGTCCAGTGCGTCAGGCCGTGACGCGCGGCTCCGCCACTTCCCGCGGTGCGGGCAACTCCACCGCCACCGCGGGCTCCGCGCACTGCATGACCCGCGGCAGCCGCAGCGCCATCACCGCGCCCATCAGCAACAGCGCCGCGCTCACCAGCAGCGTCACATGCAGTCCGTGCACGAAGGAGTCCCGCGCGGCCCGGCGCAGCGCCACCCCGGCCGGACCGCCGAGGCGTCCGGCGATGTCGTAGGCCTCGCCGAGCGAGTGGCCCGCCGCGTCCGAGGCGTGCGGCGGGACGCCCGGCACCGCGCGCAGACCCGGGGCGTAGGCCGCGTTCATCACGCTGCCGAGCAGCGCGATGCCGATGCCCGCACCGAGCTGGTACGACGTCTCCCCGATCGCCGCCGCCCCGCCGGCCTGGTCCACCGGGGCCTCGCTGAGCATCGACTCGTACGCCCCGAAGAGCGTGGTCTCCAGGCCGAAGCCGAGCAGTACGAAACCGGACAGCAGCAGCGGGGCGTTGTCGGTGCCGCCCATCGCCATGAGCGTCCCGACCGCCGCCGCGGTGAGACAGAAGCCGAAGCAGACCATCCGGCGCGGCCCGAAGCGGCGCAGCATCCGCGCGCCCGTCAGGCCCGCCGCCATGGCCGCGATGGTCAGGGGCAGCAGCCTCAGACCGGTCTGCAGCGGGGAGAGCCCGAGCACCAGTTGCAGGTACTGGGCGGCGATCAGCTCCAGGCCGACGAGCGCGAGCATGGCCAGCACGATGCAGCCCACCGAGGTGCTGAACGCGGGCCGGCGGAACATCCGCAGGTCCACCAGCGGATGTGGGAGCCGTCGCTGCCGCCGCACGAAGAAGAACAGGAGGGCCGCTCCGGCCAGCAGCGGCAGCACGGTGAAGGGACTCGCCGGCGCCTCGCCGCCGCCCAGCCGCTTCACACCGAGGACGACACCGAAGAGACCGCCGGCCGCCATCAGGGCACCGACGACATCCCAGGGGCCA
This sequence comes from Streptomyces sp. NPDC007205, assembly GCF_040634095.1. Lineage (NCBI taxonomy): Bacteria > Bacillati > Actinomycetota > Actinomycetes > Kitasatosporales > Streptomycetaceae > Streptomyces > Streptomyces sp. NPDC007205. Next base: position 44,715 of record NZ_JBEYEW010000013.1, on the reverse strand, counting down.
CCGCGGTCGCCGTGGGACTCGGGCAGCAGAATCCGGCCCACCGGGAGGCTGACCAGCATCAGCGGGATGTTCACGAGGAAGACGGCGCCCCACCAGAAGTGCTCCAGCAGGAACCCGCCGAGCAGCGGTCCGACGGCCGCGCCGACGGCGGCCACCGCGCTCCAGATGCCGATGGCGAGCGCGCGCTCGCGCCGGTCGGGGAAGACCTGACGCAGGATCGACAGGGTCGCCGGCATGATCATGGCGCCGCCGACGCCGAGCAGCGCGCGGGCGAGGATGAGCGTCTCGGCCGTCTGCGCGAGCGCGGCCAGGGCGGAGGCGACACCGAACAGTCCGTAGCCGAGCAGCAGCACGCGTCTGCGCCCGACCCGGTCGCCGAGGGTGCCGAAGAGGATCAGCAGCGAGGCGCAGACCAGCGGATAGACGTCGACGATCCAGAGCAGCTGTATGGCGCCGGGCTTGAGGTCCTCGGTGACGGCGGGCACCGCCACGTGCAGCACGGTCGCGTCGAGGGCGACGAGCAGCAGGCTGACGCAGAGGACGACGAGGACGACCCAGCGGCCCGCACCGGCCCCGGCCGCCCGACGGCACGGCCGTACGGCAGCCGTGGTCGTCCCGGACATGTACGTACCTCCCAGATGAGCCTCGCGTTGGGGCGGACCGACAGGGTGGGGAGTCCCTGTCGTACGGCCGGAGAGGAGCGGTGTCTCCGGCCCGCGCGAACCCACGCGGGTGACTCGTCAGCGTACGCGAGTTCGCCACAGGGGCACGTGGCGGACCTCTCACACGCTCGACGGAACCCGTGTGGCGTACGCCACGTCGCTCTCTCCCGACCACGCCCCATGGTCCGATCCGGTTCCACCGCCGGTCGATAATCGAGTCCGTGACCGATCTCGACACGCGCGCGGCCCCACCCCGCGCCCCACTTCTGCGCCGGGCGGCCCCGGCCCTCCTGGGCTACGCGGCGGTCCGCGCCCTGGGGCTGGTGGTGCTGGCGGTGTGGAGCGCCGCGCGCGGCAAGAGCGCGTACACCTTGCTGACCGCGCGCTGGGACTCCCTCTGGTACACACGGGTCGCCGGACTGGGATACGGCTACGAGGTACGGCTGCCCAACGGAGACGTGCACTCCAACCTGGCGTTCTTCCCGCTGCTGCCCTGGCTGGAGCGACTGCTGCACGCGAGCCTGCCGCTGTCGTACGCGGACGCCGGTTTCGTCGTCGGCGTGCTGGCCTCGCTCGCCGCGGCCTGCGGGATCTTCGCGGTCGCCGACCGCGTGTACGGCGCCCGGGTCGGGGTCGGCGCCGTCCTGCTGTGGGCGGTGCTGCCGGTCGGGATCGTGCAGTCGATGGCGTACAGCGAGTCGCTGTTCACGGCGCTGGCGGCCTGGGCGCTGTATGCGCTGCTGACCGGCCGCTGGGTCACCGCGGGCACGCTGGCCGCACTGGCGGGGCTGACCCGGCCGGTGGGGGCCGCGGTGGTCGCGGCGGTGTGGACGGCGGGCGTGATCTCGTTCGTGCGGGAGCGGAGCGCGATGCACGCGTCCGGCGCACACGACACCCCACACGCCCCAGCGCATCCATCGAGCGCACTCGACAGCGAACGCGCCCCAGAGCGTCCGCGCGGCGCGCAGGAAGACGAGCGCGCCTCCTCTCACGCCCCTTCAACCACTTGCACACCAGGAGCCGCTACGGCCACTGCTGTTGCCTCGCGCGGGCGGGTCGCCCTCGGCATGCTCGTCGCGCCGCTCGGGGCCGCCGGTTACGTGCTGTGGGTCGGGCAGCGGACCGGCAAGGGGCCGCTCGGATACCTGGACGTCCAGGCCGGATGGCGCAATGGCTTCGACGGCGGCTACGCATTCGCCCGCTTCGTGGCCGACAAGTTCACGTCAATTCCGTCCGCCCTCGCCGGGGTCGGCCTGACCGCCGGGGTCGCCCTGCTGCTGTGGCTGTACATGACCGGCGTGCGCCGGCGTCAGCCCGTCGCACTGTTGGTGTACACCGGGGTCGTCCTCGCACTCGCCCTGTGCGCGTCGAGCTACTTCGGCTCCAAGCCGCGGCTGCTGATGCCCGCCTTCCCGCTGCTGCTGCCGCTCGCCTGCGCCCTCGCCCGACTGCGCACGTCCCGATCCATGCTGGTCACGGCCGTATGGGCGGTCGCTTCGGCAGTCTACGGGGCCTTCTGGCTGAACGGTTCCGGTCCGCCGTGAGCGGCATCCACGGCCGATGACGCTCCGGAGAATTCCGCGCCAGGACCCGGCTAACGCATTCATAAGCGCCATATAAAGAACACCCGGCATGATCAAAGGAATTGAAGAGAACAGCGTCACAGGATTGCGGAATCGCTGGAATTCGGGCGCCCTTGAGAGGTTTCCCACATCACATCGTCATCACAAAGCCGCTGTTACGACCGGGAACACAGCTCACTCGCTGTAACGTCGATTGGGTGCGTACCGAACGAAACCTCACCCGGCGTCTGGACCGGGTGTTCGCCAGACTCGACCGTGAGCCGGAACGACCGGCCCACATCGATGTGCCAAGGATGAGCCGGCACCGGGTCGTTCTCTTCACCGCGACCCTGGCGTTCTACCTGGCGATCGTGTGGGCCGTGGTGATCACGTCCTGGCTGGTCCGGCTCGACTGGCAGGTCATGTTCTTCCGGCCGTACCAGCAGTGGCCGCAGATCCACGCCTTCCTCGACTACTACGTGGTGCTCGGCCAGCGCGGCCCCACCGCGGTGATGGTCGCGGCCTGGCTCGGCTGGCGCTCCTGGCGGCAGCACACACTGCGCCCGCTGCTCACCCTGGCCACCTCCCTGCTGCTGCTGAACATGACGGTCGGCGCCGCCAAGCTCGGGATGGGGCGCCTCGGTCCGCACTACGCGACCGTGATCGGCTCGAACGAGATGGGCCTGGGCGGCGATATATTCCCCAGCGGCCACACCGCCAACGCGGTGGTGACCTGGGGCATCCTGGCCTACCTGGCCTCCACCCCGAGAGCGCGCCGCTGGCTGTCGGCACTGTCCGCGATCACGGCGCTGGGCGTCGGCCTCACCACCGTCTACCTCGGTACGCACTGGCTGAGCGACGTCCTGCTGGGCTGGGCCGCGGGCCTGCTGATCCTGCTCGCCCTGCCCTGGTTCGAGCCGCTGTTCGCCCTGGTCGAGACCGCGGTGTTCGCTCTGCGCGACCTCTGGCGTGCCCGCCGCGGCCGCCCCGTGCCCGAACCGGCCGTCCCGGTCACGCCGGTGGTGCTCAGGCCGCGGGCCACACCGGCCGAGCAGCCGGCCCCGGCACGCGAGCCGGTCGCCTCGACCCGCGCCTCCAGAGGGCTGGCCCATCTGGCCCCGGGTCCGCACACGACCCGTTCGGAACGCACCCCGGTCACCCCGGCGGGCAGCCGCCGCCCACCCCACGCCGACCACCGCCTGCCCCGCGGCACCACCCAGCCGGCCCGCCCGCTGACCGGCGGCTGACGGCAGGTACGGCAGCGGGGCCCGGTACGCACCACCGCCCCGCCCCACGACGAAGGCCCCGCGTCCCCGAGGAGGGAAACGGGGCCTTGGTCATACCGGCGACCAGCCACGACGGACCCGCGGACGAAAGACCTGCTATCCCTTCCAGGCGCGGACGACGAGACCGTCCCGCACCTCGAAGTTCAGCCGCCCCGCCCGGTACTCCATGGTGATGATCGCCCCCGGCGGCAACGACCGCACCGTCGACCACCCCCGCTGCCGAGCGAGCCGCTCGGCGTCCGCGGCATCGAGGCCGACATACCCGTCCGGACTGTCCTGGGGCTCCGCTGGCGGAGTGGGAATCGGTGCCATGCCGCCACGCTACCCCGCAGCGCAGGGTAAGAGTCCTATCAGACTCCCGTCACACTTCTGTCACAGCTTCGCGGCGGAGGTATCCCTCGATCTCCTTCACACGTACGAGGGTTTCCGCAGGCCTCAGCGGGGCTATCGACCGGAATTCACGTGCCGCGCCGCACCCCTTCCATTACCCCGGGAAAAGCGCCGCAGCGCCGACCCGGACGGCTCCGGAGTGCGATTCCCCATGCAATCCGGAGCCACAACACGCCGGCTGACGCCGCATAGGAATTTCACCGATCCGACACATGACCGCCGTACACCGCCTGTGCCCCAGGCGCGGCAGCCAGAGCCGCGTCCAGCCGGTCCCGGACCCGCCTGATCGCCTCGGTCAGCTCGGCGGGCTCGATCACCTCGAACGGGAAGCCGAGCATCATGACGTGAACGACCATCACGTCCAGGTTCGCCGCGCCGGAGCGCAGGACGCACGCGTCAGCGCCGTCGGCCTCCAGCGTGCCGGCGGACGGTGAGATCCGCTCAGCGGCCTCGTGCAGCGGCACCAGCAGCCGTACCGCGGAGTGCGTGGCGTACGCGCGCGTGGAGACGCCCTTCGAGACATAGGCGGCCAGATCCTCGGCGGGCGGCTCGCGCGGGACGAAGCGGGGCCCGTGCGGCGGCCTGGGTGTGATCCGGTCGACGCGGAACGTCCGCCAGTCCGCCCGGTCGACGTCCCAGGCGACCAGATACCAGCGCCGCTCGCTGCACACCAGCCGGTGCGGCTCGACGGTACGCCGGCTGGCGGTGCCGTCGTGGCTCTCGTACTCGAAGCGCAGCCGTTCGGCGTCCCGGCACAGGTGCGCGATTTCCGTGAGCAGCACCGGGTCGACCGGCGACACCGGCGGCCCGCTTCTCATCATCGGCACGGTGAAGGCGTTCAGGGCGCTCACCCGGCGGCGCAGCCTGTTCGGCAGCACCTGCTCCAGCTTGGCGAGGGCGCGTACGGAGGTCTCGCCGATGCCCTCGATGCCCTGGCCCGCGGCGGTGCGCAGGCCGACGGCCACGGCGACGGCCTCGTCGTCGTCCAGCAGCAGCGGCGGGAGTTCGGCGCCCGCGCCCAGCTGGTAGCCGCCACCGGTGCCGGGGCTGGCGCTGACCGGGTAGCCCAGCTCGCGCAGCCGGTCCACGTCCCGGCGGACCGTGCGCGCGGTGACGCCGAGCCGGCCGGCGAGTTCGGCGCCGGACCACTCGCGGTGGGCCTGGAGCAGCGAGAGCAGGCGCAACAGACGTGCGGAGGTCTCCAACATGGGGCCGAGTCTGCCAGGGGATGCGGACAGCCGCTGTCCTCGATGGGAACAGCGGCTGTCCCGGGCGGACCGGGCGAGGCTCAGAGCGCGAGGCGCTGGCCGGGCACGATCAGGTCGGGGTCGTCGCCGATGACCTTCTTGTTGGCGGCGTAGATCCGCTGCCAGGTGGTCCCGTGCCGGGCGGCGATGGCGCTCAGGGTGTCGCCCTCACGGACGGTGTAGTCGCCGCGGGAGGCGCTGCGGCCCGTGTGGGCCGACGGGCGCTCCGGCGTCTTCGCCGGAACGGACCTGGCCGGGGCGGACTTCGTCGGGGCGGACTTCGTCGTCACGCCCTTCGAGTCCGGCGTACCGGAGGAGCCGGTGTGCGCCGCCGCGGGAGCGGCACCGGAGGCTCCGGCGCGGCCCGAGCAAACGGGCCAGGCGCCCCAGCCCTGGGCCTGCTGAACCTTGCCGGCGACGGCGATCTGCGCGCTCCTGGAGGCCTGGTCGGCCGTCGGGGCGTAGGCGGTGCCGCCGTACGCTCGCCAGGTGCCGGCGGAGAACTGGAGCCCGCCGTAGTAGCCGTTGCCGGTGTTGATGTGCCAGTTGCCGCCGCTCTCGCACTGGGCGATGCGGTCCCACACCCCGTTGTCCGCCGCTGCGGCGTTGCCGGTGGCGGCCAGCAGGCCCAGTGGGGCCAGCAGGGCGGCTCCGGCGAGCGCGGCCGTCGTACGGCCCTTGCGGGCGCCGTCGTTGCGAGCGGTGCTGCGGGTGGTATCGGCACACTCGGACATGTAATTCCCTCTCCACGAACCCGGGCTCCCCCAGACGGAGCACGCCTCGCCGCGCAGGAACGCGGTCGGTCGTGCCCGCCCCGTCCGCGTGGCCGGTGCCGGCGTCGGTGCTCTGCCGGTGCCGGCCGTCGGACGTACCCGAGCGGTGCTCGTTGCACACGGCGGAGGAATGTAGGGAGGTCGAGCGGTCGGAATCAACCAACTCACCGTCATTCCAGGCCAGTTGCCCGTTACCGCGAGTATCGGCGATTTTCAGCCACCCACTACATGCGCTGATTTCCCGATTTTTCGACCACCGACTGAAGCGATCTGTGACTCACCTCACCCCACCAAGTTCCTTGACGTGGCGAGGAGTTGACAGTGAGTGGCGGATTCCGCACACAAGGTGACCGTGTGCGCTGCTTGGTTCGAACCGGTCGCCCTCGAGGCGTGACTCCCACCACAGGACGCCCGTTGTCTTCTTCATGAGCCCGGAACCCCGGGGCTCATCGGCCGGGAGCCACCCGGCCGACCCAGCACCGCATCCCGAGGGAGCCACCGTGCCGCGCATGCTCGACGTCAGTGACGCCGTACGCGCCGAGATCGGCGACGAAGAAGCCGACCGGCTGCTCGCCGGAGAGAACGCCCCGGGCAGTTACGACTGCACGTCCTGCCGCACGCCGGGCGACTCCGCGCAGGAGCGCACCAGCACCGTTCTGTTCGTCGGCGACGAGACCGCCGTCCTCGCCTTCGCCCACGCCAGCTGTCTGCCCTCGCAGGTCGTCCAGGTCACCGAGGAGCAGCTGCAGGGCGCCGTCCGTTCCATCGGCGGGATCGCCGGCGAGGAAACCGGGGGCGCACCGCAGCAGCCCGCGACCGAGCCCGCGGTGCTCGGCGTGACCAGCGGACTCGTCCTGATCGAGGGTGAGTTGCACCCCGCGCTCGTGGTCGAGCCGACCTCGCCGATCGTGCGCCCGGGCACGACCGGGGCCGGCGACGACTTCCTTCCGCTCCTCATCGAGCAGGGGTTCATGCCGGTGACCGAGCTGGCGTCGGTGCCGCCGGTGCTGCACGGCTGGTCGGTGCTGCTCGCCGCGGGCCAGCTGCACGCGGTGCTGCAGCCGTCGGCGGGTGGCGGGCAGCCGGTCGCCTGGTGGCAGGCGCATCAGCCGCTGCAGGTGACGGACAGCTGGCGGGCCGCCGCCAACAAGCACCAGCAGGTGCTGATGTTCGCGGCGCCGGTGGGGTCGATCGGGCGGCAGCCGCGGGAGGATCTGCTGCGGGAGTCCCTCGACAAGGCGGCGGCCGGCGGGAAGCTGGTTGCCGCGGCGCTTCCTCTTGCGGGTACGTGATTCCTCCGCCTGACAGATGGGGGCCGCGTTCACGCGGCGGAGCCGCATATGGAATGCAGCCTCGCGCCCCCTTGGGTGGCCGTATCTCTTCAGAGGTGCCGTCGTTTGGACATACGTGCACGCATACGACACTCCTCCCCGCCGGTCATCCTTCTCCACCATCCCTTCTGCCCGAACGGGGCAGGAAGGGGCTGGTGGTGCCTCGGCCACGCCGATCTACGACTCGCTCTACGCGGAGTGGGTCAAGAGCTTCCGTACGCTGCCGGGTGACCGGAGCGGGGAGGAGGGGCTGAGGTTCAGCCCCTTCGGTCAGCTCCCTGACCGCACGGGCGGCTACGGCGGCCACCGGGCGGGGTCGTTCAGCAGCTCGTACAGCGCCTACAGCGCGGGGGCCTACAGCGCACGGCAGCAGTCGCAGTGGCAGCGGATCGGCACGCTGGGCCGGCAGCAGCACGACACCGGGATGCATCACGTGCCGGCGGCGCTGCCTCCGGGGCCGCGCCGGGGCATGTGACCGGCACACGGTGAAGGGCGGCGCCTGGAGGACCAGGTGCCGCCCTTCGCGTCGTACCCGCGTTACTACTTCTTCTTCGCGCCGCGCTTCTCGCGCACCCGCACCGAGATGTGGATCGGGGTGCCCTCGAAGCCGAACTCCTCGCGCAGGCGGCGCTCGATGAAGCGCCGGTAGCCGGCCTCGATGAAGCCGGAGGCGAAGAGGACGAACCGCGGGGGCTTGGTGCCGGCCTGGGTGCCGAACAGGATGCGCGGCTGCTTGCCGCCCCGGACCGGGTGCGGGTGGGCCGAGACCAGCTCGCCGAGGAAGGCGTTGAGGCGGCCGGTGGGCACGCGGGTCTCCCAGCCGGCGAGGGCGGTCTCGATCGCCGGGACCAGCTTCTCCATGTGGCGGCCGGTGCGCGCCGAGACGTTCACGCGCGGGGCCCAGGCGACCTGGCCGAGCTCCGTCTCGATCTCGCGCTCCAGGTAGTAGCGGCGCTCCTCGTCGAGGGTGTCCCACTTGTTGTAGGCGATGACCACAGCCCGGCCCGCCTCGACGGCCATCGTGATGATCCGCTGGTCCTGCACGGAGATGTTCTCGGAGGCGTCGATCAGGATGACGGCGACCTCGGCCTTCTCCACGGCCGCCGCCGTGCGCAGGGAGGCGTAGTAGTCGGCGCCCTGCTGGAGGTGGACGCGCTTGCGGATACCGGCGGTGTCGACGAACTTCCAGGTGACACCGCCGAGCTCGATCAGCTCGTCGACCGGGTCGCGGGTGGTGCCCGCCAGTTCGTTGACGACGACGCGCTCCTCGCCGGCCACCTTGTTCAGCAGGGAGGACTTGCCGACGTTCGGGCGGCCGATGAGCGCGATGCGGCGGGGCCCGCCGACGCCCGTGCCGAAGGACTGCTCGGGCGCCTCGGGCAGCGCCTCCAGGACGGCGTCCAGCATGTCGCCGGTGCCGCGGCCGTGCAGGGCCGAAACCGGGTGCGGCTCGCCGAGGCCCAGGTTCCACAGGTAGGCCGCGTCGGCCTCGCCGCTCGGGCCGTCGACCTTGTTGGCGCACAGCACGACCGGCTTGCCGGCCTTGCGCAGCAGCCGTACGACCGCCTCGTCGGTGTCGGTCGCGCCGACCTTGGCGTCCACGACGAAGACGACCGCGTCGGCCGCCTCGATCGCGTACTCGGCCTGGGCGGCCACGGAGGCGTCGATGCCGAGGACGTCCTGCTCCCAGCCGCCGGTGTCGACGACCTTGAAGCGGCGGCCGGCCCACTCGGCCTCGTAGGTGACGCGGTCGCGGGTGACGCCCGGCTTGTCCTCGACGACCGCCTCACGGCGGCCGATGATCCGGTTCACCAGGGTCGACTTGCCGACATTGGGGCGGCCGACGACGGCGAGCACGGGCAGCGGACCGTGGCCCGCCGCCTCGATGGCGCCCTCGACGTCCTCGATGTCGAAGCCCTCTTCCGCGGCGAGCTCCATGAACTCCGCGTACTCGGCGTCGCCGAGAGCCCCGTGGTCGTACTCGTGCTCAGCCGAGTCGCCGGGCTGGATGTCGTCGTTCATGAAGTCCGTACCTCGTCGTTCATTCGTGGTGATCGGTGGAAAAGCCCCGCATGGGCTGATCCACTACTCAAGTGTCGCCTAGCGCCCGGTCAGGCGCCTGGCGTTTTCCAGGTGGCTGGTGAGCTGCTTCTGTATGCGCTCGGTCGCCTCGTCCAGCGCCCTGCGCGTACGCCGCCCGGTTCCGTCGCCCGCGTCGAACGGGTCACCGAAGACGACGTCGACGCGGGAGCGCAGGGGCGGGAGCCCCTTTATCAACCGTCCGCGTCTGTCGGTGCTTCCCAGTACGGCGATCGGCACGATCGGTGCCCCGCTGCGTACCGCGAAGTAGGCGAGCCCGGCGCGCAGCGAGGCGAAGTCGCCCTCGCCCCGGGTGCCCTCCGGGAAGATGCCCAGCACTCCGCCGTTCTCCAGCACGCCGAGGGCCTGGGAGATCGCCGTGCGGTCGGCGGTGGCGCGGTCCACCTTCAGCTGGCCGATGCCGGTCAGGAAGGGGTCCAGCGGGCCGATGAAGGCTTCCTTCTTGATCAGGAAGTGCGTCGGCCGGGGCGCCACGCCCATGACCATCGGGCCGTCAATGTTGTGCGAGTGGTTCACGGCGAAGATCACCGGGCCGGTGGCCGGCACCTTCCAGGCGCCGAGCACGCGCGGCTTGAACAGCCCGTACATCAGGCCGACGCCGATGCGCCGCCCGACCTCGGCGCCCCGCGGCGAAGCAACCGGCGGTCGGCTCACTTCCCGGCCCGCTTCTCCTCGACCAGGGTGACGACGCACTCGATGACCTGGGCGAGGGTGAGCTCGGTGGTGTCCACCTCGACCGCGTCGTCGGCCTTGGCGAGCGGAGAGGTCTTGCGGCTGGAGTCGGCCGCGTCCCGCTTGATCAGCGCCTCGCGGGTGGCGTGGACGTCGGCGCCCTTCAGCTCGCCGCTGCGGCGGGCCGCGCGGGCCTCCGGTGAGGCGGTGAGGAAGATCTTCAGGTCGGCGTCGGGAAGGACGGTCGTACCGATGTCACGGCCCTCGACGACGATGCCGTTCTCCGCGCCGGCGGCGATCGTGCGCTGCAGCTCGGTGATCCGGGAGCGCACCTCCGGCACCGCGCTGACCGCGCTGACCTTGGAGGTGACCTCCTGGGTGCGGATCGGGCCGGCCACGTCCACGCCGTCGACCGTGATGGTCGGCTTGTCCGGGTCGGTGCCGGAGACGATCTCCGGCTTGCCGGCGACGGCCGCGACGGCGGTCGGGTCCTCCAGGTCGATGCCGTTGTTCACCATCCACCAGGTGATCGCCCGGTACTGGGCGCCGGTGTCCAGGTAGCTCAGGCCGAGCTGCGCGGCGACAGCCTTCGACGTGCTCGACTTGCCCGTGCCGGAGGGGCCGTCGATCGCGACGATCACGGGCTTGGCGGTCGGGGCGGCGCCGTTTTCCACGGAGGGACACCTTCCTGGTGCGGTGCTGGCGGGGTGCGGGGAGCGAGAGCGCCCTGCACAAGGTTACTGGGTGCGGGTCACTCGTCCGGACGCACGCGGAATCCGGTGCCGGGCGCTACTGCCGCAGCGCCCACCCGCGCTCCCGCAGTGCCTCCTTCAGGAGGGCCGCCGCCCTGGGCTCGACCGAGAGCTGGACCAGACCGGCCTGCTGCCCGGCCGCGTGCTCGATGCGTACGTCCTCGATGTTGACCCCGGCCCGTCCCGCGTCCGCGAAGATGCGGGCCAGCTGGCCGGGCTGGTCGTCGATGAGCACCACGACGGTCTCGTACACCCGCGGCGCGCTGCCGTGCTTGCCGGGCACCCGCACCTGGCCCGCGTTCCCCCGGCGCAGCACGTCCTCGATGCCGGCGCCGCCCTCGCGCCGCTTGGCCTCGTCGGAGGACTGCAGGGCGCGCAGGGCCTCGACGGTCTCGCCCAGGTCGGCGGCGACGTCGGAGAGCAGGTCGGCGACCGGGCCCGGGTTCGCGGACAGGATGTCGATCCACATGCGGGGGTCGGAGGCGGCGATCCGGGTGACGTCCCGGATGCCCTGCCCGCACAGCCGTACGGCGGCCTCCTCGGCGTGCTCCAGGCGCGCGGCGACCATGCTGGACACCAGGTGGGGCATGTGCGAGACCAGGGCGACGGCGCGGTCGTGGGCGTCGGCGTCCATGACGACCGGGACGGCCCGGCAGTGCGAGACCAGCTCCAGGGCGAGGTTCAGCACCTCGGTGTCCGTGTCCCGGGTCGGGGTGAGCACCCAGGGCCGGCCCTCGAAGAGGTCGCCGGTCGCGGCCAGCGGGCCGGACTTCTCCCGGCCGGACATGGGATGCGTGCCGATGTAGGCCGTGAGGTCGAGGCCGAGCGCCTCCAGCTCGCGGCGCGGGCCGCCCTTGACGCTGGCCACGTCCAGGTAGCCGCGGGCCACGCCCCGGCGCATGGCGTCGGCGAGGACGGCGGCCACGTGGGCGGGCGGGGCGGCCACGACCGCCAGGTCGACCGGGCCCTCGGGGGCCTCGTCGGTGCCGGCGCCCAGCGCGGCGGCCGTCCGGGCCTGCTCGGGGTCGTGGTCGGCGAGGTGGACGACGACGCCGCGCTGGACGAGGGCCAGGGCGGCGGAGGTGCCGATGAGGCCGGTGCCGATGACGAGTGCGGTTCTCACTGGGCGATGTCCTTGCGCAGGGCGGCCGCGGCCCCGAGGTAGACGTGGTGGATGTCGGCGCGGGGCCGGTCCGACTCGATGTGCGCGAGGATCCGCACGACCCGGGGCATGGCCCCCTCGATGTCCAGTTCCTGGGCGCAGATGAGGGGTACGTCGAGGATGCCGAGCTTGCGGGCGGCGGCCGGGAAGTCGCTGTGCAGGTCGGGGGTGGCCGTGAACCAGATGCTGATCAGGTCGTCGGTGGTCAGCCCGTTCCGCTCCAGGACCGCGGTGAGCAGGGCTCCGACCCGCTCGTCCATGTGCCCGGCCTCGTCCCGCTCCAGTTGGACGGCCCCCCGGACCGCTCGTACCGCCACGGCGTCGCTCCCTGCTGACATGCGGATCTGTTCTTGGTCCGTCCAGCGTAGTCAGCCCGCGCGGCCACGGCGCACGGCGCCCGATCACTGAGACGATGCGGATATTCCGGTATGCACCGGTTCGATCCCTTGCCTTCAAGTCTGTACGGAGTGGTGACATGAAGCAGCCCGCGACGCGGCGCACGGCTTTGGCGACGGGCGCGGCGGCGCTCGCCGCGGGATGCGTGGGATGCGGCAGTGGCAACGACAAGGGTTCCTCGACGTCCGCGTCTGCGGTGCCCTCGTCCCCGGCCCCCGCCTCCTCCCCCGCCTCCTCGGTCTCCGAGTCCCCGGCCTCCGAGTCCCCGGCCTCCGACTCCTCCCACGAGAAGGAGCTGGCGCGCACGCGCGACATCCCGGAGGGCGGCGGCAAGGTCTTCGCGGAACAGAAGATCGTCGTCACCCAGCCGAAGAAGGGCGAGTTCAGGGCCTTCTCGGCGATCTGCACGCACATGGGCTGCACGGTGGGCAAGGTCGCGGACGGCACGATCGACTGCCCGTGTCACGGCAGCAGGTTCCACATCGCCGACGGCGCGGTGGCTCACGGTCCCGCGACCAGGCCGCTTCCGAAGAAGTCGATCAAGGTGGAGAGGAACACGATCCACCTGACCTGAGGGGTCCGCGTACGCTCCCGGCATGCAGCCCGAGACCCTGGTACGCGACCACACCGTCTACGCCTGTGTCATGGGGTCCCGGGCCTTCGGTCTGGCGACGGACACGAGCGACACGGACCGCCGGGGTGTGTTCCTCGCCCCCACCCCCCTGTTCTGGCGGTTCGAGAAGCCGCCCACGCATGTGGAGGGCCCGGGGGACGAGCAGTTCTCCTGGGAGCTGGAACGGTTCTGCGAGCTGGCGCTGCGGGGCAACCCGAACATCCTGGAGTGCCTGCACTCCCCGCTCGTGGAGCAGGTGGACGACACCGGCCGGGAACTCCTGGCACTGCGCGTCGCCTTCCTCTCCCGCCGGGCCTACGACACCTTCACCCGGTACGCCCTCGGCCAGCGCAGGAAACTGGAAGCCGACGTCCGTACGACGGGCGTCCCGCGCTGGAAGCACGCCATGCACCTGCTGCGCCTGCTGATGACCGCCCGCGACCTGCTGCGCACCGGCGAGCTGCGGATCGACGTCGGTGACCAGCGGGAGCCGCTGCTCGCGGTGAAGCGGGGCGAGGTTCCCTGGGCCGGGGTCGAGGCGTGGATGGCCCGGCTGGGGGCGGAGACGGAGCGGGCCCTGGACCGCACCCCGCTGCCGCCGGAGCCGGACCACGCACGCGTGGCCGGCTTCCTCTTCCGGGTCCGCCGGGACTCAGCCCTGCAGACGGACGCGTATGACGAAGTCGTGCAGGGCGTCGTACGCGGCAGGAGCGTCCGGCAGGGCTGAGGCGGCCTGGGCCTCGTCCAGCACGACGTGCAGCCGCTCCACGTCGGCCTCCACGCGCGCCTGCTCGACGCCGGCCGCCCCGTGCTCCCGCTCGCCCTTGGCGGCTATCAGGTCGGGCACATAGCCGGGTGCGTCGACCAGCTCCAGGAGCGTGGGCAGGTGCGCCTGGAGCTCGCCGCTGCGCATGAGGTGGATACCGGTGAGCAGGACCCGGAAGGTGTAGAGCAGCGGCTTGAGTTCGCCGGTCTTCTCGAACAGCCGCCACTGGGTCACCGCGAACCCCCGGTAGTGGTGGGCGTGGTGGCTGGTGAGGACGTCCGGGGCGAGCGCGGCCAGCTCCCGGTGGGTGTCACCGGTGTGCACGACCAGGGGCGAGAGCAGCTGCTCCAGGACATAGCCGTTGCGGCGCAGCATCAGGCGGACGAACTTGCGCAGGTCGTGGGTGACGAGGTCCAGCTCGACGCCGTAGCGCACCCAGGTACGCGAACGGGTCTCCTCCGGCTCGCGCAGGCCGACGAGGTCGGCCGCGGGGAGCAGATGGACGCCCCTCAGGTCCACGTCCGAGTCCTGCGAGGGGAAGCCGTACAGATGGGCTCCCGAGACGGTCGCGAACAGCAGGGGATCGGGCTGTTCCGCGACCACGGGCTTCAGGTCGATGTCGAGGTCGTCGATCATGGGCCTAAGCGTCCCAGAGCGCACCGAGGGCCAACAGATCGCCCCGGTACTCGATCCGCCCGGTCCAGTCGGCCGGCCAGGCGTCCGCGCCCAGCCAGGCGCCCGCGAACGCGCCCGTGAGGCAGGCGATGGAGTCGGAGTCGCCGGAGGAGCAGGCGGCCCGGCGCAGGGCGGTGACGGGTTCGTCGGGGAAGAGCAGGAAGCACAGCAGCCCGGTGGCTAGGGCTTGCTCGGCGATCCAGCCCGCGCCCGTGGCCAGGCACGGGTCGGTCTCCGGGGAGACGGTCCGCACGGCCTCCTGGAGGCGGTCGAGGACCGCCAGGCACTCGTCCCAGCCGCGCGCGACGAAGTGCTCGGGGCTCGGGTCCTGGGAGCGGGTCCACAGGTCGCCGAGCCAGGTGTGGTCGTACCGGGTACGGCGGTCGAGGGCGTAGGAGCGCAGCCGGCCGACCAGACCGGTCGGGTCGGTGCCCTGCGCGAGCAGGTGGACCGCGTGGGCGGTGAGGCCGGAGGCGGCCAGCGCGGTGGGGTGGCCGTGGGTGAGGGCGGACTGCAACTGGGCGGCACCGGAGCGCTGTTCGTCGCTCAGGCCGGGGGCGAGCCCGATCGGAGCGACGCGCATGTTGGCGCCGCAGCCCTTGGAGCCGATCTGGCTGGCGTCCTGCCAGGCCCGGCCCTCCTCTTTGAGCAGGCCGCATGCGGTGAGGCAGGTGTTGCCCGGGGCGCGGTTGTTCTCCGGCGAGTGGTACCAGTCCACGAACTCCTCGCGCAGCGGGCGCTCCAGCCGCTTCGGGGCGAGGTATCCGCGCTCCATGGCGGTCCGCAGGGCACGCCCGAGGGCCAGGGTCATCTGCGTGTCGTCGGAGACGAAGGCACGCCCCGGCAACTCCATCTCCCGCCAGGGCCCGCACTTGGCGAGGATCTGCGGCACGTCGTTGAACTCGGTCGGAAAGCCGAGAGCGTCCCCGAGGGCGAGGCCCAGGAGTGCCCCGGTGGCCGCACGCTTGGACATAGGATCACCATCCCCCTTATCGTCACCCTGACAATAAAGGGGGATGGTGATCACGGCAAGGCGTTTTAGAGGTCGACTTCCTTCAGCAGCATGCCGACCTCCGTGTTTGACAGGCGCCGCAGCCAGCCCGACTTCTGGTCGCCGAGGGTGATCGGTCCGAAGGAGGTGCGCACCAGCTTCTCGACCGGGAATCCGGCCTCCGCCAGCATGCGCCGCACGATGTGCTTGCGGCCCTCGTGCAGGGTCACCTCGACCAGGTAGTTCTTGCCGGTCTGCTCCACGACCCGGAAGTGGTCCGCGCGCGCGTAGCCGTCCTCCAGCTGGATGCCGTCCTTCAGGCGCTTGCCCAGGTCGCGCGGGATCGGGCCCACGATGGCCGCGAGGTAGGTCTTCTTCACGCCGTACTTGGGGTGCGTGAGGCGGTGCGCCAGCTCGCCGTGGTTGGTGAGCAGGATGACGCCCTCGGTCTCGGTGTCCAGCCGGCCGACGTGGAACAGCCGCGTCTCACGGTTGGTGACGTAGTCCCCGAGGCACTGACGCCCCTCCGGGTCCTCCATCGTCGAGACGACACCGGCGGGCTTGTTCAGCGAGAAGAACTGGTACGACTGGGTCGCGACGGTCAGGCCGTCGACCTTGACCTCGTCCTTCTCCGGGTCGACCCGCTTGCCCTGCTCCAGCACGATCTCGCCGTTGACCTCGACCCGCGCCTGCTCGATCAGCTCCTCGCAGGCCCGCCGGGAGCCGTAGCCGGCGCGCGCGAGGACCTTCTGCAGCCGCTCGCCCTCCTGCTCGGCGCCCGGGAAGGTCTTCGGGAGCTTGACCTCCTTCTTGCCCGCGTACCGCTCGCGGTTGCGCTCCTCGGTCCGCGTCTCGTACTCGCGCGAACGCGAGGGCGCCGTCCGGTCACCAGAGCGCTGGCCCTGCCGGGGGCCGCCCTTGGCGCCACCGCGGGCCGAGGCGCCGCGGCCCGACTTCGGGCCGTCCTGGGTGGCGCCGGGACCCACGTCGTAGCGCCGCTCCTCCGGGCGCGGCTTCTTCGGCCGGCCGCCCGGCTTGTCATCGCGGTTGTTCCCGGCACCGCGGTAGTTACCGCGGCCACCGCTGCTCCCGCCGCGGCCGCCGCTGTTGCCACCACGGCTCCCGCCGTTGTTTCCGCTGCTGTTCCTGCCGCTGCTGCTTCGCATCAAAGTTCCGTCTAGTCGTCTGCGTCCTCGTAACCCGGCGCGTCCGGCGCGTCCGGGTCGAACGACGGAACCCCTTCCTGGGTCTCGGCCTCGATCGCCTCCGCCTCCGGGAGGAAGGGCGCGAGCTCCGGAAGCTCGTCCAGGCCACGCAGGCCCATCCGCTCCAGGAAGTAGTTCGTCGTCCTGTACAGGATCGCACCTGTTTCGGGTTCCGTGCCCGCCTCCTCGACCAGACCGCGCTGCAGCAGGGTGCGCATCACACCGTCGCAGTTGACCCCGCGTACGGCGGAGACGCGGCTGCGGCTGACCGGCTGGCGGTAGGCGACCACCGCGAGGGTCTCCAGCGCGGCCTGGGTGAGCCGCGCGGTCTGGCCGTCCAGGACGAGCCGCTCGACGGCCGGCGCGTACTGCGCGCGCGTGTAGAAGCGCCAGCCGCCCGCGACGTACCGCAGCTCGAAGCCGCGGCCCTGCACGGTGTACTCGTCGGCGAGCTCCCGCAGCGCGTCCGCGACCTGCCGCTTCGGCCGCTCCAGCAGCTTCGCGAGGTGCTCCTCGGTCGCGGGCTCGTCCACGACCATGAGCATCGCCTCCAGGGCGGGCTTGAGGTCGAGACCGGACACGTCCCGCGACCCGGCCGGAACCTCCGTGGTCTGCTCGCTCACGGCTTCTTCTCCTCCTTGGGCGGCTCGGGCGGCCGGTCGAACTCGTCGGTGACCATCGGTGCCGTGTCGGCGTCCCCGCCGGTCCAGCGCACGAGCAGTTCCCCGAGCGCGGCCTCCTGCTCCAGGGCGACGGCCTTCTCGCGATACAGCTCCAGCAGGGCGAGGAACCGGGCCACGACGGTGAGGGTGTCGTCGGTGTCCTCGACCAGCGCCCTGAAGCTCGCCTCACCCAGCTCCTTCAGCCGGGCCACCACGATCCGGGCCTGCTCCTGCACACTGACCAGCGGGGCGTGAATGTGGTCGACGTACACCTGGGGCTTGGGCCTGGGCTGCATCGCCTTGACCGCGAGCTTGGCGAACCCCTCGGGGCCGATGCTGATCACGACCTCGGGCAGCAGCTCGGCGTGGTGCGGTTCCAGGCCGACGGTACGGGGCCGGCGGCGGGCCTCGTCGTCGAGGCGCCGGTTGAAGATGTCGGCGATCTGTTTGTACGCGCGGTACTGCAGCAGCCGCGCGAACAGCAGGTCCCTCGCCTCCAGCAGCGCGAGGTCGGCCTCGTCCTCGACCTCGGCGGCGGGCAGCAGCCGGGCCGCCTTCAGGTCGAGCAGGGTGGCGGCCACGACGAGGAACTCGGTCGTCTGGTCCAGGTCCCAGTCGGGTCCCATGGCCCGGATGTGTGCCATGAACTCGTCGGTGACCTTGGAGAGGGCCACTTCGGTGACGTCCAGCTTGTGCTTGGAGATCAGCTGGAGGAGCAGGTCGAAGGGCCCCTCGAAGTTGGCGAGCCGGACCTTGAAGACACCGTCGCGGGGTTCTTCGGGTTCGGGAACGGTCTCGGGGGCGGCCTCGGGAGCGGGCGGTTCGGGTTCCGGTGCGGGTACGACCCCCGGGCCCCGCCCCAGCGCACGGCGACGGCCGGCTCCGGCGCCGGGGAGGGGAACGTCGTTCGAGGTCATGGCCCCCGCAGGCTACCCCTACCGCCCCCGCAGCCGCCGTACCAGGATGCTCGCGTCCCCGCGGGACTCCAGGTCGGCCAGGACCACGGCCACCGCCTCGCGGACGATGCGCCCGCGGTCGACCGCGAGACCGTGCTCGCCCCGCAGCACCAGCCGGGCGTGCTCGAGGTCCATCAGCTCCTCGGCCGACACGTACACCGTGATCTTCTCGTCGTGCCGCTCGCGCCCACTGGGCCGCCGCGCCGCCGCCCGCCCCCGCTTGCGCTGAGCGGCCCCGGCGTCTTCCTGCGCCGCCTGCCGCCTGGCCGGCCGGGTACGGGACTCGCCGGCGTCGGCGGGCTCCGCCTCCGCCGCGGCATGTTCCGCGCCTTCTCCGTCGCCGCCCTGGGCGGGCACCGACTGCGGTGCGTCCTCGGCGGCGGCCGTGTCGTCGCTCTCCCCCGCGGGGGCCGGCACCCGGGCCTCACCGTTGGCCCCGCGCCGGGGAGTCGACGGCTGAAGTGCCATCCCCCCTGTCGTACGGAAGAGTTCGTCGGCCCCGGGCAGACTCACTCGGCGTGACACCGGGCGAGCACCTCCCTGGCGAGCTGGCGGTAGGCGGCGGCACCGACGGAGTTGGAGGCGTAGGTGGTGATCGGCTCACCGGCGACCGTGGTCTCCGGGAAGCGGACCGTGCGGCCGATGACGGTGTGGTAGACGTGGTCGTCGAAGGCCTCGACCACACGGGCCAGGACCTCGCGGCTGTGGACCGTGCGCGAGTCGTACATCGTGGCGAGGATGCCGTCCAGTTCCAGGTCGGGGTTGAGCCGCTCCTGGACCTTCTCGATGGTCTCGGTCAGCAGGGCCACACCGCGCAGGGCGAAGAACTCGCACTCCAGCGGCACGATCACCTTGTGGGCGGCCGTCAGGGCGTTGACGGTGAGCAGGCCGAGCGAGGGCTGACAGTCGATCACGATGTAGTCGTAGTCGGACATCAGCGGCTTGAGCGCCCGCTGGAGGGTCGACTCGCGCGCGACCTCCGAGACCAGCTGGACCTCCGCGGCCGACAGGTCGATGTTGGAGGGCAGCAGGTCCATGTTGGGGACCGCCGTCTTCAGCAGGACCTCGTCCGCGGACATGCCCCGCTCCATGAGCAGGTTGTAGACGGTGAGGTCGAGTTCCATCGGGTTGACGCCGAGTCCCACCGACAGCGCGCCCTGCGGGTCGAAGTCCACGAGCAGCACGCGCCGGCCGTACTCAGCGAGCGCGGCACCCAGGTTGATGGTCGACGTCGTCTTGCCGACGCCGCCCTTCTGGTTGCACATCGCGATGATCGTCGCGGGGCCGTGGTCGGTCAGCGGGCCCGGGATCGGGAAGTACGGCAGCGGGCGTCCGGTCGGACCGATGCGCTCACGGCGCTGGCGGGCCGCGTCGGGCGCGAGCGTGGCCGCGTACTCGGGATCGGGCTCGTACTCGGCGTCGGGGTCGTAGAAGTGCCCCTCGGGCAGTTCGTCGTAGTCGGCGAAGTGGTTGTGGGGCGCGCCACTTCCGTCGCCGGCCATGGCGTTCACGTGATGGCCATCCATGCTCTGGTGTGCTGTCCGGGCGGTCTTTGGTCCCGGACTCTGGTGGGCTGCGAAGGTGCGCACAGCTACGGAGCCGACAGCCTCGAATCCCGTGGGGCCCTGGCCCCGTACCGGCATTCCTGGTTGACCACCCCCGGGAGAAAATGTCGACTCATTCACAAGTCGTCTTACCTCCTTGGTGACCAGGAAACTTCTAGACAAGGTCAGCGTGGCACCATGCCGACGGTTGGCGACTCTATGGCGTGTCGGCGGTCCGCAGCAACACAATCCGCCGGACCCGGCAGGATGTGTCGGCAATGAAACATCCTGCTGTCAAGGGCGTACGGCCGTCGCACAGCAGGTTTCACCGGTGTGCGAATCGGCCGAAGGGTTACGTTCGAGGCGAGTTGACCAAGAGTCGCTAAGTGACCATACACACATCCGGCCGGACCTTGTCGGGCAAGGTCCGGCCGGACGCGCGCTGTTGACGAGTCGTGTTGACGAATCGCCTTTTGGGTCAGCCGAGCAGGGACTCCAGCTCCACGTGCTCCAGGCCGTGCGCCTCTGCGACCTCCTTGTAAACCACCTTGCCGTCATGGGTGTTGAGACCCTTGGCGAGCGCGGCGTCACGGCGCAGCGCCTCGACCCAGCCGTTGTTGGCGAGGGAGACGATGTACGGCAGCGTCGCGTTGGTGAGGGCGTTGGTGGAGGTGCTGGGCACCGCGCCGGGCATGTTGGCGACGCAGTAGAAGACCGAGTTGTGCACCTGGAAGGTCGGCTCGGCGTGCGTCGTCGGGTGGGAGTCCTCGAAGCAGCCGCCCTGGTCGATCGCGATGTCGACAAGAACACTTCCGGGCTTCATGCGGGCCACCAGCTCGTTGGTGACGAGCTTCGGGGCCTTGGCGCCCGGGATGAGGACCGCGCCGATGACGAGGTCGGCGTCGAGGACGGCCTTCTCCAGCTCGAAGGAGTTGGACATGATCGCCTTGACCTTCGTACCGAAGATCTTGTCGGCCTCGCGCAGCTTGTTGATGTCGCGGTCGAGCAGGGTGACGTCGAAGCCCATGCCGACGGCGACCTGGGTGGCGTTCCAGCCGGAGACGCCGCCGCCGATGAC
Source organism: Streptomyces sp. NPDC007205 (assembly GCF_040634095.1). Taxonomy (NCBI): domain Bacteria; kingdom Bacillati; phylum Actinomycetota; class Actinomycetes; order Kitasatosporales; family Streptomycetaceae; genus Streptomyces; species Streptomyces sp. NPDC007205. Next base: position 23,892 of record NZ_JBEYEW010000013.1, on the reverse strand, counting down.
CACGCACTTGGCCGGGGTGACGCCCGGGACGCCGCCGGGGAGCACGCCGCGGCCACCGGCCGCGCGCATCAGGTGGTAGGCGCCGACCTGCGGGGCGAGGCGGCCCGCGACCTCGGACATCGGGGCGAGCAGCGGCAGCGCGCGGCTGGGCAGCTCGACGGTCTCGTAGGCGATGGCCGTGGTGCCGGACTCGATGAGCGCGTCCGTGCACTCCTTGGAGGCGGCCAGGTGCAGGTAGGTGAAGAGGATCTGGTCCTTGCGGAGGCGGTGGTACTCCTCGGCGATGGGCTCCTTGACCTTCAGCAGCAGGTCGGCGGTGGCCCACACCTCGTCGGCGGTGTCGAGGATCCCGGCACCGGCGGAGACGTACTCCTCGTCCGTGATCGAGGAGCCGAGGCCGGCGCCCCGCTCGATGACGACCTGGTGGCCGTTGCGCACCAGCTCGTGCACACCGGCGGGGGTGATGGCCACCCGGAACTCGTTGTTCTTGACCTCGCGGGGGATGCCGACCTTCACGTCGATCACGGTCCTTGGCTCAGAGGGTATGGGGGGTGCATTACATGACATACCCAGGCATGCAGAGCACACCGGGAGACACCGCAGGAGAACGCGCGGCAGAGCCAGTCTAATGAAGGCGTTCCGCGTGTCTAGCCTTTCATTGCATCAATCTTCACTGGATGTACTGCAGATTTCGCAGGCGTTAGCGTCTTGATTCGGGCTTGCCTCGCTGTCCTGGGCCTCCTCGTCCAGCATGCGCCCGGCCGCCGCGCGGTGCAGACGGGCGGCGGTGGGGTCGCCGAGGTGCTCCAGGGTGTCGGCCAGCCGCAGCTGCACCGCGGCCTGCAGCCGGACGTCCTCGGCGCGCCGCGCCCACTCCACCGCCTCCTGGCAGGTGCGCAGCGACTCCTCGAACCGCCCGGCGTACTCCTGCACCCGGGCCAGCTCGCTCAACGCCCGCGCGTGGGCCGCGACATCGCCGCTCCTGCGGTGGCCGGCGACGGCGGCCCGCCAGTTCCTGAGGGCCTCGCCGTAGCGGCCCGCGTAGGTGTGCGTGGCGGCGATCCGGCCGTACAGCCGGGCGACCTGTTCGCGCTCGCCACGGGCCAGCCGCTCGGCGAGGGCCCGGCCGAACCAGTCGGCGGCCCGGTCGTAGTCCCCCAGCTCCTGGTACGCGCCACCTACGGATTCCATCGCGCGGCCGGTGGCGTACGGGTCGTTCGCCCTGCGTCCGGCATCCAGGGCCAGCCGGTACCGTGCCAGCGCCGCCCGGGTACGGCCGGTCTGCGCGTCCACGTCGCCCAGGTTCAGCAGCGCCGCGGCCTTCTCCCGGACCAGGCCGCGCCGCTCGGCGACATCCAGGACGAGGTGGTGCACGTCGTACAGATCGGCGGCAGCGGCCTGGGTGCCGACATGCGCGACCATGGCCCTGACCAGCTGGGACATCAGCCGGCGGGCCAGGGTGTCCAGCTCGCCGTCGGCCACGGCGAGACGCGCGGACGCCAGCAGCGCGGGCCGCCGGACGAGCAGCCAGTCGGCTGCCGCGCGGGGATTGGGGAAACGCACCTCGCGGGGCATCGCGTTCAGCTTCTCCCGGGCCTGGAGGCTGTCCGTCTCGGTGATCGCCCGGCAGGACTGCAGCAGCCGTACGGTCCGCTCCAGCATCCGGGCCCGGGCCAGCTGCAGCTCCGCGGGCCGCTCGTGGCTCTCGGCGAGGGCGTGCAGCAACGGGTGCAGACAGCCGGGGACGTCGTAGAGGGGCAGCGGGGAGTCCACGGCGCGCAGCAGGCCGAGGGTGACGAAGTCGTCCAGGACGGCGCGGGCGGCGCCGACCGAGCAGCCGGCGAGGGCGGAGGCCGTGTGCGGGTCGATCAGGCCGGCCGGGGCGAGGGAGAGCAGGGGCAGCATCCGGGCGGCCGGTCCGGGCAACTCGCTGCGGACGTGCCGGAACATGCGGGCCAGCGGGGTGCCGTCCGTGCCGTCGTCGGCGGTGTGCAGCCGTTTGGCGAGATCGGAGACGGCGGACTTGGGACGGGCGGCGAGCCAGCCGCCGGCCAGGACGAGCGCGGCCGGATGGCCCTGGCAGGCCTCGACCAGGCTCTCGGCGGAGCGCGGGTCGACCGTGATGCGGACCGCGCCGGTGTAGCGGGTGAGCAGTTCCACCGCCGACTTGGTGTCCAGACCGCCCAGGGTGCAGGGCCGGACGTCCGCGATGCCGGTGAGCGGGCCCGAGGAGACGGCCACCACCAGACAGTCCGGGGCTTCCGGGAGCAGTGCGTCGACCTGCTCGGCACCGGCCGCGTCGTCCAGCAGCAGCAGGGCGCGCCGGTCGGCGAGGGCGGTGCGCAGCGCCTCGGTCAGGTCGTCCCCGGCGGCTCCGGCCGGGGCGGGCAGCTCCAGCGCGGCGAGCAGCTCGCGGGCGGTGCGCGCGACCGGGACGGGGGTCCCGTCGGGCTCGCTGAGCCGGGCCCGCAGCACGCCGTCGGGGTAACGGTCCGCCACCTGCCGGACGAGTTCCTCGGCGAGGGCGGTGCGGCCGGAGCCGGGGCGGCCCGCGATCAGCAGCACGCGCGCGCGGGGGGCCTTGCGCCCGGAGAGGGTGTCCAGGCCCGCGCGCTCGATGTCGGCGCGCAGCTCCTTCAACTCCCTTGTACGGCCCAGGAATCGGTCGTCCGCGTCCGCGTGCGCCGACCGCCGCACGAAGCCTGTGTCCACCGCCTGATCCGTCACGGGCCACACTCCCGTCCCACCGCACGCGCAAGTCCGCCGGATCTTCCCGGTACGGGCGTGCGCCTTCATTGGCTCGCTCGCGACGAGCCTAGTTCACGCTCTGCGACGTGCTGGGAGGAGCGTGGCGGGCGGGTCCCCTGATCGGATCAGGCGATCGTCACACCAGTACGCCGTACGGGTGCTGTTCAGGGCGTGAAGGGGCGGGCCGGCCAGGGGGCGTCGGCCGGGCGCAGTGCGTCGAGGCCGTCGCCGCCGCGGGCGGCCACCAGGGAGAGGACGCCGACGACCAGGCAGTTGTTGTGCACGTCGCCGGCCAGGACGCGGCGCACCAGTTCGTCGACCGGCACGCGCGCGTGCTCCATGTCGGTCTCCTCGTGCTCCGCCGCGAACCGCTCGCCCTCGGCCGCGGACAGGTCACGGGCGAGGAAGATCCGTACGGCCTCGTCGCAGCCGCCGGGCGTGGTGTAGACGTCGGTCAGCACCCGCCAGTCCTCGGCCTTGACGTGTGCCTCCTCGTACAGCTCGCGCTGGGCGGCGTGCAGCGGGTTCTCGCCGGGCACGTCGAGCAGGCCGGCCGGGATCTCCCACAGCCTGTACCGCACCGGGTGGCGGTACTGGTTGATCAGCAGCACCCGGTCCTCCTCGTCCAGGGCGAGGACGGCGACCGAACCGGGGTGGACCTGGTAGTCACGGCGGGCCACCGAGCCGTCGGGCATGACGACCTCGTCGGTGCGCACGGAGGTCTTGTTGCCCGTGAAGGGGGTCTCCGTCGCCCGGATCTCCCACGCCTCGGCGGTGTCCTTGATCGTCATGCCTGTCCTTCCACACACGTGCACAAAGCGGCCGGGGCGCGATCGTTCTGAACCCGCGCGCCCCGGCCACCGTACAACTCTTGTGTTACTGCGAGATCTTCCGCTCCACGGCGGCCTTCACCAGGCCGGCGAACAGCGGGTGCGGACGCGTCGGCCGCGAGCGCAGCTCGGGGTGCGCCTGCGTGGCGACCAGGTACGGGTGGACGTCACGCGGGTACTCCACGTACTCGACCAGCTTGCCGTCCGGCGAGGTGCCCGAGAACAGGATCCCGGCCTTCTTCTCCAGCTCCGCACGGTAGGCGTTGTTCACCTCGTAGCGGTGGCGGTGCCGCTCCTCGATGTACTCCTTGCCGTCGTACACCTCGCGCACGATCGAACCCTCGGCGAGCTTGGCCGGGTACATGCCGAGCCGCATGGTGCCGCCCATGTCACCCTCACCGGCGACGATGTCCAGCTGCTCGGCCATGGTGGAGATGACCGGGTGGCCGGTGGCCGGGTCGAACTCGGTGGAGTTGGCGTCCGGGATGTCGGCCAGGTTGCGCGCGGCCTCGATCACGATGCACTGCAGGCCGAGGCAGAGGCCGAGCAGCGGGATCCTGTTCTCACGGGCGAAGCGGATCGCGCCGACCTTGCCGAGCACACCGCGGTCGCCGAAGCCGCCCGGGATGCAGATGCCGTCGACGTCACCGAGCTGGGCCTTGGCACCGGCCGGGGTCTTGCAGTCGTCGGAGGTGACCCACTTGATCTTCACCCGGGCGCGGTTGGCGAAGCCGCCGGCGCGCAGCGCCTCGGTGACCGACAGATAGGCGTCGGGCAGGTCGATGTACTTGCCGACCAGGGCGAGGGTGATCTCGTGGTCGGGGTTGTGGACGCGGTCCAGCAGGTCGTCCCAGGTCGTCCAGTCGACGTCACGGAACGGCAGGTCGAGCTTGCGCACGACGTAGGCGTCCAGGCCCTCGCCGTGCACGGTCTTCGGGATGTCGTAGATCGAGCGGGCGTCGGGGCAGGCCACCACGGCGGCCTCGTCGACGTCGCACATCAGGGAGATCTTGCGCTTGATGGCGGTCGGGACCTCGCGGTCGCAGCGCAGCACGATCGCGTCGGGCTGGATACCGATGTTGCGCAGCGCGGCCACGGAGTGCTGGGTCGGCTTGGTCTTCAGCTCACCGGAGGGGCCGATGTAGGGCAGGAGCGAGATGTGCACCACGAAGACGTTGTCCCGGCCGACCTCGTGGCGGACCTGGCGGACGGTCTCCAGGAACGGCAGCGACTCGATGTCGCCGACGGTGCCGCCGACCTCGGTGATGACGACGTCCACCTCGTCGGTGGCCATGCGCCGGATGCGGTGCTTGATCTCGTTGGTGATGTGCGGGATGACCTGCACGGTGTCGCCCAGGTACTCGCCGCGCCGCTCCTTGGCGATCACGGTCGAGTACACCTGGCCGGTGGTGACGTTGGCAGAGCCGTCCAAGTCGCGGTCGAGGAAGCGCTCGTAGTGTCCGATGTCGAGGTCGGTCTCGGCGCCGTCGTTGGTGACGAAGACCTCACCGTGCTGGAAGGGGTTCATGGTGCCCGGATCGACGTTCAGGTACGGATCCAGCTTCTGCATCACCACGCGCAGGCCGCGGGCCTTGAGCAGCATGCCCAGGCTGGAGGCGGTCAGGCCCTTGCCGAGCGAGGAGGCGACACCCCCGGTGACGAAGATGTGCTTGGTCGTCGTGGCTGTGCTGTTTCGGAAAGCAGCGGGCGGCATGGCCAAGAGGGGGCTCCCGTGGTCGCGATCTGTCGTGCGGTGCGGCTGCCGTCCCGGAGATCTCCGGGGGTGCCGTCGCTGCGGTTCGGGGGTTTCAGGCCCACCGGTCCACGGGCTACCAGGGTATCAGCGCCTGGACGAGATGGCTTCCGGCCACGCTCCGCGCTCACCCGGGCACGGGCAGCTCGCTCACCCGCCCGGTACGGGGCCCGGGCACGGGGCAGGTCGCCCCATGTGTCACCACAGGCACACACAGGTCACATGGTTATCACCTGCTGCTCACCCGTTCGGCCCACACCGGTTGCCCGGAGCGGCACGCAGATCATCTACGTGCGTCGTATCCTGCTCGGACACTCGCTGCCGAGCCCGGCCGGAACGACGGCACACCCCCGCCTGCACCACCCGGAACAACGAGAGCGCGGCAGTTCGTTGAGCAAAGACTGCCGTGTTGCCTCAGGGCTCGGCGGGCTGCTTTGCTTCACCGCTCAACGACGCACAACAACGACCCCTTGACCGCACTAGCGACAGCCCCCTGCGCGGGGGTGACGTGGCCGTTCGACTGGAGTTGCACGTGGCCGGGCGCATCGAAGACTACGCACTCATCGGAGACATGCAGACCGCGGCACTGGTCTGCCGGGACGGCACAGTGGACTGGCTGTGCCTGCCCCGCTTCGACTCGCATGCCATCTTCGCCGGTCTGCTGGGCACCGAGGAACACGGCTTCTGGCGGCTCGGCCCGGCCCACGCGGCCGACGTACAGCCGCCCACGGCCGCCCGGCGGAGCTACCGGGGCGACTCGCTGATCCTGGAATCGGAGTGGGACACCCCGCGCGGCACGGTCCGCGTGACCGATTTCATGCCGCCGCGTGAGGGCGCGCCGCAGCTGATCCGGATCGTCGAGGGCGTCACCGGCCGGGTGCCGATGCGCTCGGCGCTGCGCATGCGGTTCTCCTACGGCCGTGTCGTGCCCTGGGTGCACAAGCACGAGGGCCGCACGGTGGCGGTCGCCGGGCCGGACTCTGTGTGGTTCGACACGGAGGCCGAGACCTACGGAAAGTCGCTGACGACGTACGCCGACTTCACGGTCGCCCCGGGTGACCGGATCGCGTTCACGATCTCGTGGCAGCCCTCGCACAGCGAGCCGCCCTCGCTGCCGGAGCCGGAGACCTCGCTGGAGGCGACGGAGGTGTTCTGGCGCGAGTGGGTCGAGCACTGTACGTACCACGGGCCGTACCGCGAGGCGGTGGTCCGTTCGCTGATCACCCTGAAGGCCCTGACGTACGCCCCCACGGGTGGCATCGTCGCCGCGCCGACGACCTCCCTGCCGGAGGACATCGGCGGCGTGCGCAACTGGGACTACCGCTACACCTGGCTGCGCGACGCCGCGATCACCCTGTCGTCCCTCCTGCGCACCGGATACCGCGAGGAGGCCCGCGCCTGGCGCGAGTGGCTGCTGCGCGCGGTCGCCGGCGACCCGGAGAACCTGCAGATCATGTACGGCATCGCGGGCGAGCGGGAGCTGGGCGAGGCCGAGCTGGACTGGCTGCCGGGCTACGAGAACTCCGCCCCGGTCCGGGTCGGCAACGGCGCGGCGCACCAGCTCCAGCTGGACGTGTACGGCGAGGTCACCGAGGCCCTGCACCTGGCCCATATGACGGGTCTGGCCCGCAACGACTACGCCTCGCTGCTCCAGCTGAAGCTGATCCGCTACCTGGAGGACCACTGGCAGGCGCCGGACGAGGGCATCTGGGAGGTGCGCGGCCCGCGCCGGCACTTCGTGCACTCCAAGGTGATGGCCTGGGTCGCGGTGGACCGCACCATCAAGCTGATCGAGTCCGGGGACGCGGACGGCCCGCTGGAGCGCTGGAAGGAACTGCGCGACGACATCCACCGGGACGTGTGCGAGAAGGGCTACGACAAGGAGCGCAACACCTTCACCCAGTCCTACGGCTCCCAGGAGCTGGACGCCTCGCTGCTGCTCATCCCGCAGATGGGCTTCCTGCCGCCGGACGACAAGCGGGTGATCGGCACGATCGAGGCGATCCAGCGCGAGCTGTCGACGCCGGACGGGTTCATCCTGCGCTACCCGACGGAGGGCGACCACGCGGGCGTCGACGGTCTGCCGGGCGACGAGGGCGCCTTCCTGGCCTGCTCCTTCTGGATGGCCGACGACCTGGCGATGATCGGCCGCGTGGACGAGGCGAGGAAGCTCTTCGAGAAGCTCCTCGCGCTGCGGAACGACCTCGGTCTGCTGGCGGAGGAGTGGGATCCGCGCCTGCAACGGCAGGTGGGCAACTTCCCGCAGGCGTTCAGCCATGTGCCTTTGATCGACACTGCGCTGCGGCTCACGGCGTCCGGGGCATACGGGGGTTAGCGGCCCCTAGGCTGGAAGGTGACCCCTCCCGGAAGGGGGCCCGGCCATGGCCACCCGTTCCAAGGCGCGCACAGCCCTCGCCGCGCTCCGTGAGGAGCTGGTCGGCGACGTGTTCGCGCCGGGAGACCCCGGTTACGACGACGCCCGGGTCGTCCCCAACGCCATGATCGACCGGCGTCCGGCCGTGATCGCGCAGTGCGCGGACGCGGCCGACGTGGTCCGGACCGTCCGCTTCGGGCGTGAGCTGGACCTGCACATCGCGGTGCGCGGCGGCGGGTACGGCCTGGCGGGGGCCCGGGTCGACGGCGCGCTGGTGGTGGATCTGCGCCGGATGCGCGGCGTGGCCGTCGATCCGGCGGCCGAGGCGGTCCGGGTCGAGGGCGGCGCCACGACGGGCGACCTGGACCGGGCGGCCCAGCCGTACGGCCTCGCGAGCACCGGCGCCCGGGCTCCGGCCACCGGGGTCGGCGGCTTCGTGCTCGGCGGCGGCACCGGCCGGCTGGACCGTGCCTTCGGTCTCGCCGTGGACGACCTCATCGGGGTCGAGCTGGTGACCGCCGACGCCGAGCGGGTGCACGCCAACGCCGACGAGAACCCCGAGCTGTTCTGGGCGCTGCACGGCGGGGGCGGCAACTTCGGCGTCGCGACGGCACTCACGCTGGAGCTGCACGAGCTGCCGGAGTTCTCGGTGGTGCTGCTGCTGTGCCTGCCGGAGTTCGGCCCGGACGTGGTCCGCGCCTTCCGCGAGATCATCCGTACCGGCCCGGACGAGGTGGGCGGCGCGGTGCTGTGCCTGGCCCTGGACAGGATGCTGTGCGGCGCGCTGCTGACGTACGCCGGTGGCGAGGCGGGGTTGCGCAGACTCGCCGAACCGCTGCTGGCGCTGCCGCACACGGCGGAGCTGGCCGGCGCCGAGGCGCAACGCCTGCTGTACGCCCCGGGCGGGCGGGCCCACTGGTCGGCGGAGTGCCTGACGGACCTGCCGGACGAGCTGGTGGACGTCTTCTGCGCCCGGGCGCAGGCCATGCCGGTGCCGGGCGGCTTCCGGCACCTGCTCCTCCCGCTGGGCGGTGCGGTCGTCACCGGCCCGGCCGCGTACCCGGTGCCGTACCGGGACGCGCCCTGGCTGTCGCACCCCTTCGCCCGCTGGACGGACCCGGCCGATGACGAGCGTGCCATGGCCTGGGTGCGGGACGCGTGCGCCGATGTACGGCCGTGGAGCACCGGTGCCGTCCCTCTCGACCTCATCGGCGACGAGGGACCCGAGCGCGTCCGGGCCGGCCTGGGCGCAGGCAACCTGCTGCGGCTGGAGAAGGTGAAGCGGCGCTGGGACCCCGACAACGTCTTCCGCTTCAACCACAACATCCGGCCGATCTAGCGCGGAACTGTCCCGCGGACGTTTGCGCAGGTAGCGTCCGCTGCATGGACAGCCGTACGGACAACCGACTCGACACCCAGGGCGCCGGGATCACCGTGCAGCGGGCACTGGAACTGCCCGGACTGCGCAGCGGGCTGCCCGAGATCCTCGCGGGTGCCGACCGGCTGGGGCGCACGGTGCGCTGGGTGCACGCGGGCGAGGTGCCGAACATCGCCTCGCTGCTCAAGGGCGGCGAGCTGCTGCTCACCACCGGCTACGGTCTCGGCACCCGCCCGGCCGAGCAGCGGGCGTTCGTTCGCACCCTCGCCGAGCGCGGGATCGCCGCTCTGGTGGTGGAGCTGGGCCCGCGCTTCAGCCGGCTGCCCGCCGCCCTGGTGGACACCGCCCGCAGCGCCGGGCTGCCGTTGGTGCAGCTGCACCGCGAGGTGCCGTTCGTGACGGTGACCGAGGAGATCCACACCGAGATCGTCAACGGCCACTACGCGCTGCTGCAACGGGCCGAGGAGGTCCACCGGCGCTGCACCGGGGCGCTGCTGGGCGGCGGCGGGGTGCCGCAGGTGCTGGGCATCCTGGCGGACTTCAGCGGCAACCCGGTCTTCCTGGAGACGGCCGACGGCCGCCTGCTGTACGCCGCCGGGGAGGGGCCCGAGGGCGCGGACCCGCTGCAGGTGTGGGAGGGGCTGCGCGGCCCGCACAAGGACGCGCCGCCGCCCGCCGGTTCGGTGCTGGTGGACGTGCCGGGCGGCGGGCCGGGTACGGCGGGCTCGGTGCGGGCCCGGCTGGTCCTGCTGCCGGTCCGCGCGGCCCTGGCCCCGGTCCACCGGATCGCCGTCGAGCGGGCCGCGGGCATCCTGGCCGTGGTGCTGATGCAGGCCCGGCAGGAGGAGGAGCTGGCGGCGCGCGGGCGCGGTGACTTCCTCACCGATCTCGCCGAGGGCCGGGTCACCGCCGCGGACGCCCCGGCACAGGCCCGGGTCCTCGGCTTCAAGCCCGGCGAGGGCCCGCTGCTGCCCGTGGTGATGCGCATCGGGGACTCCCTCTCCCCCGGCGGTGGCTGGGCGGTGCTGGCGCGTGCGGTGTCCGAGGAGCTGGCGGCGGTGGGGGTGCCGGTGCTGCTGGGCGTGCGGCCGGTGGAGGGCCGGGTGCTGGTGCTGCTCGGGCTGCGCTCGGAGTCGGAGCGCTCGGCGGTCGCGGACCGGGTGGCGGCGGCGCTGCGGGCGGGCGTGGAGCGGGCCGGGATGCGCCGGCCGGGCTCGCCGCCGCCGGTGGTGGTCGTCGGTGTGGCGGGCGGCTGGGCTGCCGCGTCGGCCGCCCTCAGACACGCGGCGGAGACGGCGACGGCGGCCCAGGGTCTGACCGACCGGCCCTGGTACGACGCCCGCCGCCTCGACATCGACCTGCTGATGTGGCGGCTGCGCGACCACCCGGACCTCGCCGCGTTCGTGGACCGCGCGATCGGCCCGCTGCGCGATCACGACCACCGCTCCAAGCCACCGCTGCTGCCGACCCTGGAGACCTATCTGGCACACGCGGGCCGCAAGGCCGAGACCGCCCGCGAACTGCACCTCAACCGCCAGACCCTCTACAACCGCCTCGCCCGCATCGGGGAGTTGCTGGGCACCGACCTCGACGACCCGCAGACGGTCCTGGCGTTGAGCCTGGCGCTCAGGGCCCGCAGACACGTGTCCTAAGCCAGAGGCCTGGGCTGCGTCAACTCGTCGTAGACGCTGAGGACTTGGGCGACCGTCTCGTCCTCGGTCGGCCACCCGGCGGCCTGCCGCACGCCCCGCTCGCGCAGCTCGTCCCGGCGCTCCGGATCCGCCAGGAGCCGTACGACGGTGTCCGCGAGCGCCTCCGGGTCACCGTACGGGACGAGTTCGGCCGCATCGCCGACGAGGTCGGGGATGCCACCGACCCGGGTCGCGACGAGCGGCACGCGCGCGTACAGCGCCTCCTGGGCGAGCACGGACCGGGACTCCCACCTGCTGGTCAGCAGCGCCAGATCGGCCGCGGCGAGCAGCTCGGGCACGTCCTCGCGCTGTCCGAGGAGCCGCACCGGCAGCTCCTCGTCCTCGATCCGCCGCAGCAGCACCGCCCGCAGCGGCCCTTCCCCGGCGATGACGACCAGCGGCACGGGGTCGAGGTCGCGCCAGGCGCGGGCCGCGTCGAGCAGGACGTCGTAGCCGCGCTGCTGGTCGAGGGAGCCGACCGCGACGAGCAACGGGCGGCCGGTGGCGCCGAGTTCGGCCCGGACCTTCGGGCGCAGCCGGTCGGGGTCGTCGAGGACGACGGGCCGGCGCTGCCCCGGCAGGCCGACGGCGGCGAGCCGGGCGTCCCGGGCCCCCGTGCGCCTGGCCCGGTCCACCAGGTCGGGGCTGGCGCCGAGGACCACGGCCGCCGTTCGCATCACCCGCCGTTCCAGCAGCCGCAGCAGATGCGCCCGGGGGCCCTCCGCCTGCGCCCGGTTGTGCCAGGTGACCACCAACGGGGTACGCCGGCCGCTGAGCGCGAGGACGGCCCGGAAGGAGGCGTGCAGCCCGTGCGCGTGCACCAGGTCGGCGTGCGCACAGGCCGTCCGCAGTGCGGCCACCGAGACGGGGTCGCTGCTGCGGGGCACGTGCACGTGTTCGGCACCGGCTCCGGTGAAGCCGTAGGCGCGGTCGGCCTCGACGGGGGCGCACACCGTGACCCGCACGCCCCTCGCCACGAGCCCCTCGGCCAGCGAGCGCACATGCGCGCTGCTGCCGGCGTTGCCTCCGCCCAGCACCTGCACGGTGCGCAGCGGCCACTGGCCGTGCGGTGCGTTGCTGCTCAGAGGGGTCACGGGGCCGGCGCTCCTGGTTCTGCGTGGGCGGTCACGAGGAAACGTACAGAAGGTAGCGGGCTCCGGGGGGCGGAAGGACATACCTCGCGCGCCTCCCGCGCGGACCGTGTTCCCTCAAGCATGCCAGGGGGACCGGCCGTTACGGGAAATCCGGCGGGCGCACAGTGCGGCGGGCCGGGGCAATGCGCCGGAGCACGTCACCCACACGGGTGAGCGACGCCCCGGCACGGACGACCGGCCCCCACCGTATACGGCAAGGTCAGACGCTCACAGCGCCCGCGCCCAGGCACTCACCCGGTCCCCGTACACCGTGGCGGCCACGACCGCGACGGCGTGCGCGAGAAGGCCGGGGCGCTGGTTGCCGGCCACGACGGCCGCTCCCAGCGCCGCGCCGAGGGCGTGCGCCCCCGTGTCCCCGATCATCGTGCGCTCGCCGAGGTCGCCGGGCAGAACGGCCGCGGCGGCGCCGGCCGCGGCGGCGGCCAGCTCCCCCGCCGGGCCGCCGCGCAGCAGCCCCGGCGCCCCGAGCGCGAGCACGGCACCGGCCGCCCGGCCAGGCCGTACGTCGAGGAGATTGACGACGTGCGCCGCCCCGGCGATGACGACCCCGGCGAGCACCTTGTCGACGAACCGCTCCTTCATCAGCGCGCCGGCCACCAGTCCGGCCGCCGATATCCCGAACAGCTTCACGGCCCCACTGGTGACCTCCCCGTCCCGCAGGGCCCCCAGGTGCGCCCGGAACCCGCGCCGCGGATCCCCGGCCCCGGCGACGTCGTCGTACGCCCCGCACACCCCGGCCGCGAGCACGGCGAGCCCGGCACCGGGGTGCGCCCGGGCGGCCCCGACGGCCGCCGAGACCGCGGAGGCGGGCCCCGCGTACAGCTCGACGGTCCGGCCCGCGTAGTTCGTCCGCTCCCAGCGCCCCCGGCCGCCGGGCGGAGCGGTACGGAGCAGGGCCTGGCCGGCCCCGGTGAGCGCGGCGGCTAGCAGGAACGGGCGGGACTCTCGCTCGACGATCATCCCGCCACCCTAGAACCGGCCTACAGGTCGGCCCGCGCCGTGGCCAGCAGTTCCTCCGCGTGGGCGCGGGCCGTCTCGGAGTCCTCCTGGCCGGCCAGCATCCGGGACAGCTCGCGGACGCGTTCCTCGCCCTCCAGCACCTTCACGCCGGAGCGGGTGACCGACCCGTCGTTCGTCTTCTCGACCAGCAGCTGCCGGTCGGCGAAGGCGGCGACCTGGGGCAGGTGGGTGACCACGACGACCTGCGCGGTCCTGGCGAGCTTCGCCAGCCGCCGCCCGATCTCGACCGCGGCCTTGCCGCCGACACCGGCGTCGACCTCGTCGAAGAGATACGTCGGCACGGGGTCCGTCCCCGCGAACACGACCTCCACGGCGAGCATCACCCGGGACAGCTCACCGCCGGACGCGCCCTTGGCGATGGGCCGCGGCGGCGCGCCCGGGTGCGGGGCGAGCAGCAGCTCGACCTCGTCCACACCCGACGGCCCGTAGGCGACCCTGCGCCCGCCGACCTCGACGCCCTCCGGGTCCTCGGTCTGACGGATGTCGAAGGACACGCGCGCGTGGGGCATCGCCAGCGAGGCCAGCTCGGCGGTCACGGCGGCCGCGAACCGGTCGGCGGCCTCCGCCCGTGCGTCCGTCAACGCCTGTGCCAGACCGCCCAGTCCGGTCCGCAGCGCGTCCCGCTCGGCGGTCAGCTCCGCGATCCGCTCGTCGTCGCCGTCCAGCTCGGTCAGCCGCGCGGCGCTCTGCTCGGCCCAGGCGAGTACGGCGTCGATGTCGTCGCCGTACTTCCGGGTGAGGGCGGTGAGGGCGGCCCGGCGCTCCTCGACGGCGGCCAGCCGCAGCGGATCGGCGTCGAGGTCGTCGGCGTAGCCCGCCAGCTCCCCGGCGACATCGCCGAGCAGGATCCCGATCTCCCCGATCCGGTCGGCGAGGGCGGCCAGCGCCGGATCGTGCGCGCGCACGGCCTCCAGCGCCCGGTGGGCGCCCGCGACGAGCGTCGCGGCATCGATCCCCTCGGGGTCCTCGGGATTGCCCGCGAGAGCGGCGTGCGCGGCCGTCGCGGCCGACGACAGCGCCTCCGCGTGCCCCAGCCGCTCGGCCTCCTCGGCCAGCTCGACGTCCTCCCCGGCCCGCGGCTCGACGGCGGCGACCTCCTCCAGCCCGTACCGCAGCATGCCGGCTTCCTGCGCCCGCTCACGCGCGCGCGTGACGATCTCCTCCAGCTCGTCGGAGACGGCCCGCAGCCGGCGGTAGGCCTCCGAGTACTTGGCGAGCGGCACGGCGACGGCGTCGCCCGCGTACCGGTCCAGGGCCTGCCGCTGCCGGGACAGCTTCAGCAGCCCCTGCTGGTCGGTCTGCCCGTGCACGGCCACCAGGTCGTCGGCCAGCTCGGCGAGCAGCCCCACGGGGACGCTGCGCCCGCCCAGGTGCGCCCGGGAGCGGCCCTCGGCGGAAACGGTCCGGCTGATCAGCAGGGCCCCGTCGTCCAGCTCGGCCCCGGCCTCCTCGGCGCGTAGGGCGGCGGCGGCGTCCGCGGGGACGGTGACCCGCCCCTCCACGACCGCTTTCCCGGCCCCGATCCGCACGAGCGCCGGGTCCGCCCGCCCACCGAGCAGCAGCCCCAGGCTGGTGACCACCATGGTCTTGCCCGCACCCGTCTCACCGGTGACCGCGGTGAACCCGGGCGACAGCTCGACGACGGCATCGTCGATGACCCCGAGCGACCGTATCCGCATCTCCTCCAACACGGAACAGACCATACGAGGTCCGGGGCGGGAAGCGCACACAGGCCGCTCTTTCCGGTGACGCTTCTAGTGAGGCGCCCCTCGCCACCCGGTGGTCGGCAACGCGAACTTCGCCACCAGCCGATCCGTGAAGGACGAATGGTGCAACCGAGCCAGCCGCACCGGCACAGCCCCCCGCCGCACCTCCACCCGCGCCCCCGGCGGCAACTCCACGGTCCGCCGCCCGTCACACCACAGAACCCCCGGAGGGATGTGCGGCAGAACCTCCACCGCGAGCACCGAGTCCGGCGACGTCACCAGCGGCTTGGCGAACAGCGCATGCGCACTGATCGGCACCATCAGCAGCGCCTCCACCTCGGGCCACACCACCGGCCCGCCCGCCGAGAAGGCGTACGCCGTGGATCCGGTGGGCGTGGAGAGGATCACCCCGTCGCACCCGAACTCCGACACCGGACGCCCGTCGATCTCCAGCACGACTTCCAGCAGCTTCTCGGCGCCGGCCTTCTGCACGGCCGCCTCGTTCAGCGCCCAGTCCGTGTGCACGATGTCCCCGTTGCGGTGCACGACGACATCGACGGTCATCCGCTCCTCGACCTCGTAGGAGCGTGCCACCACCCGGTCGACCACCCGATCGAGGTCGTCCCGTTCGGCCTCCGCGAGAAATCCCACCCGTCCGAGGTTGACGCCGAGCATCGGCACCCCGGACGCCCGGGCGAACTCGGCGCCCCGCAGCAGCGTGCCGTCACCGCCGAGCACGATCAGCAGCTCGCACCCGTCGAGGCACTGCGGAGTGGCCTCCTTGACCAGCTGCACCTCGTCCGGCAGCGGCAGGTCGCGCGCCTCCTCCGCCAGCACCCGCACCCCGATGCCATGCCGCAGCAGTCCCTTGACGACGAGTTCCGCACTGCGGATCGCCGCGGGCCGCCCGGTGTGGGCGAGCAGGAAAACAGTACGCACCAGGTTCTGTGTCAACGCGGCCCCTCCGCCACTGCACGGTCGACGTCGGCCGGGTCCACCTGGGGTGCGCCCGCCCGCAGCCAGAGAAAGTACTCGACGTTCCCCGAGGGCCCGGGCAGCGGACTCGCGGTGACCCCCTGCACCCCGAGCCCGAGCTCCCAGGCCTTCTCGGCCACTCCCCGCACGGCCTCCGCGCGCAGCTGCGGACTCCGTACGACACCCCCGCTGCCGAGCCGCTCCCTGCCCACCTCGAACTGCGGCTTGACCATCATCACCAGGTCGGCGTCCGGCCTCACGCACCGCTTGAGGGCCGGCAGCACCAGCCCGAGCGGGATGAAGGACAGATCACCCACGACAAGATCCACAGGTTCCCCATCGATCGCCTCGAGAGTCAACTCGCGTACGTTCGTACGGTCCTTGACGGTGACGCGTTCATCGCTCTGAAGAGACCAGGCGAGCTGTCCGTATCCGACGTCCACGGCGACGACGTGCGCGGCGCCCGCGCGCAGCAGGACGTCGGTGAAGCCGCCGGTGGAGGCGCCGGCGTCCAGCGCGCGCCGGCCCTCGACGACGAGCCCCTGCGGGACGAACGCCTCCAGCGCGCCGGCGAGCTTGTGTCCGCCCCGGGAGACGTAGTCCGGGTCGCTGTCGTCGGCCTGGACCACGATCGCGGCGGCGGTCTCCACCTGGGTGGCCGGCTTGGTCGCCACGGTCTTGCCGACGGTGACCCGCCCGGCGGCGATCAGCTGGCCGGCGTGCTCACGTGAACGCGCGAGCTTCCGGCGGACCAGCTCCGCGTCCAGACGGCGACGTGCGACTCCTGCCACGTTCGGTTCAGCTCCTGCTCTGGTGGTACGGCGGTGAAGGCGCCTTTTGGTACGACGTCGGGGGCACCGGAGGTCCCGGGCGGGCGTCGAGCGCGGTGAGCGCGTCGCGCAGCCCCCCGTGTACATCCTCGTACACCTCGACGTGTCCGTCGGTGGCGAGGTGGTCGGCGTCGGCGAGCCGCGCCAGTTGGGCGTCGACGTCGGCGTTGCCGGTGGGGGTGCGCGGGACGTTCAGGGGGGCGGGCACGGCGGGGTCGTAAGCCTCCGGTGCCTCCACCGCCTCCTGCACTGAATCCTGCCGGATCTCCGTCTCCGGAACCGAGTCGCTCATGCCCAGACGCTATCGCGAACCGCTGGGGTACCGTCGTGGGCGATGGCCACGACCGAGGAGTGCCGCGCCGCACTGGGAAAGCTTTCGGACAACATGCAGGGCGCCGAGGGCGACGTCCGTGCGGCCGCCGCCCTGGACCGCGCGGTGAGCTGCCACATCACCGATCTGGACGTCACCTTCGAGGGCCGGATGACGGGCGGGCGGATCGAGGTGGACGAGACCCACCCCGGCCCGCCGCGGGAGGAGGCGCAGATCAGGCTCGCCATGGCCGGGGACGATCTGGTGGGCCTGGTGGACGGCCGGCTGAACTTCGCGACCGCCTGGGGGACGGGCCGGGTGAAGCTGGAGGCGAGCCTGCTGGATCTGTTCCGGCTCAGGAAGCTGCTGTGACCTTCTCCGCGCGTGCCTTGCGGGCCGCCGGTACGACCAGCGGGGTCCCGGTCTCCGGGTCGTCGATCACCTGACACCGCAGCCCGAACACCTGCTCCACCAGCTCGGCCGTGACGATGTCGTTCGGGGCGCCCTCGGCGATCACCGCGCCGCCCCGCAGGGCGATGAGGTGGGTGGCGTAGCGGGCGGCGTGGTTGAGGTCGTGCAGGACGGCGACCAGGGTGCGGCCCTGGGTCTCGTGCAGCTCGGCGCACAGGTCGAGGACGTCGATCTGGTGCTGGATGTCGAGGTAGGTGGTCGGCTCGTCCAGGAGCAGCAGCGGGGTCTGCTGGGCGAGCGCCATGGCGATCCACACCCGCTGCCGCTGTCCGCCGGAGAGCTCGTCGACGTACCGGTCGGCCAGCTCGGCGACCCCGGTCTGCCGCATCGACTCCTGGACGATCCGCTCGTCCTCCGCCGACCACTGGCGCAGCAGGCCCTGGTGCGGGTAGCGGCCCCGGCCGACGAGGTCGGCGACGGTGATGCCGTCGGGCGCGATCGACGACTGCGGGAGCAGGCCCAGGGTCCGCGCCACCTTCTTGGCGGGCATCGACTGGATGACCTCCCCGTCCAGGAGCACCCTGCCCTCGCTCGGCCTGAGCATCCGTGACAGCGCCCGCAGCAGCGTCGACTTGCCGCACGCGTTCGGACCCACGATCACCGTGAAGGAGTTGTCGGGGATCTCCACCGACAGCTGTTCGGCGATGACGCGCTGGTCGTAGGCGAGGGTGACGTTCTCGGCGGACAGGCGGTTCACGGTGCTCCTAGTCGTGTCGGTGTTCGTGCCGCTCATATCCGGCCCGCCCTGCGCTCGGTGACCAGCAGCCACAGCAGGTAGCAGCCGCCGAGGACACCGGTGACCACGCCGACGGGCAGCTGGTCGGCGCCGAACGCGCGCTGCGAGGCCCAGTCGGCGGCGACCAGCAGCGTGGCGCCCATGCAGAGGGAGGGCAGCAGGTTCGGGCCCGGGGAGCGGGTCAGGCGGCGGGCGAGCTGCGGCGCGGTGAGCGCGACGAAACCGACGGGTCCGGCGGCGGCGGTGGCGGCGGCGGTGAGCAGCACGGCGGAGACCATCAGCAGCAGCCGGAGGCGCTGCACCCGCACCCCGAGGGCGTTCGCGACGTCGTCGCCCATCTCCATCATCCTCAGCCCGCGCGCGTTCGCGAGGACCAGTGGGACGAGGACGGCGCACAGCGCGAGCAGCGGCCATACCTGGTCCCAGTCGCGGCCGTTGAGGGAGCCGGTCATCCACACGACCGCGCGGGCCGCGTCGACCAGGTCGGCCTCGGTGAGCAGATAGCCGTTGACGGCCGTCATGATCGCGGAGATGCCGATGCCGACCAGGACGAACCGGTACCCGTGCACACCCTGCTTCCAGGCGAGGAGGTAGACGGCGAGTCCGGTCACCAGGCCGCCGATCAGCGCGCCGAAGGTGACCTGGGAGGCCGTACCGGACATCAGCACGATGACGACCAGCGCGCCCGCCGTCGAGCCCTGGGAGAGGCCCAGCACGTCCGGGCTGCCGAGCGGGTTGCGCGAGACGGACTGGAACAGCGCGCCGCCGAGGCCGAGCGAGGCGCCGACCAGCAGCCCCACCAGCACGCGCGGCAGGCGCAGTTCGTTGACGATGAAGTCCTGGTACGCGGTGCCGTTCCCGGCGAGGGTCCTGAGCACATCACCCGCGGGTATCTTCGCGTCACCGGTGCCGATCAGCGCGACGCCCACGGCGCATGCGGCGGCCAGCAGCAGGCCGACGACGATCAGGGCCCGCAGGTCCAGGCGCAGGGAGAGCCCGCCGGGAGTGCGTACGGCCCGGTTCATGGAGCGGGTCTTCACAGCTGGGCCGTCCTCCGCCGTCGTACGAGAAAGATGAAGACCGGGCCGCCGATGAGTGCGGTGACGATACCGACCTGGAGTTCCGAGGGGCGGGCCACGACCCGGCCGATGACGTCGGCGCCGAGCAGCAGCACCGGGGACAGCACCGTGGCGTACGGCAGGATCCAGCGCAGGTCGGGGCCGGTGAAGGAGCGCACCGCGTGGGGCACCATCAGGCCGACGAACACGATCGGACCGCAGGCGGCGGTGGCGGCACCGCACAGCACGGTGGCGGCCAGCATGGCCAGGGCGCGGGTGCGGCCCAGGTGGGCGCCGAGGGCGCGGGCGGTGTCGTCGCCCATCTCCATGGCGTTCAGCGGCCGGGCCAGCGCCAGCGCCAGGACCGTACCGACCGCGAGGAACGGCAGCACCTGCAGGATGGTCGAATCGGTGGCGGACGCCAGCGAACCCACCGTCCAGAAGCGCATCTTGCCCAGCGCCGCGTCGTCCGTGATCATCACGGCCTGGAGATAGCCGTACAGGGCGGCGCTGATCGCCGTACCGGCGAGCGCGAGCCGCACCGGGGTGGCACCCCGGCTGCCGCCGAGGAACCACACCAGCGCGCCGACCGCCGCCGCCCCCAGGAAGGCGAACCACACATAGCCGGTGAGGCTGGTGACGCCGAAGTAGGTGATGGCCGTGACGACGGCCGCCGAGGCGCCCGCGTTGATGCCGAGCAGTCCCGGGTCGGCCAGCGGATTGCGGGTGAGCGCCTGGAGCACCGCGCCCGCGAGGCCGAGCGCGGCACCGGCGAGCAGACCGAGGACCGTGCGCGAGAGCCGCTCGTCGACGACGACGTCGCCGTAGGTCCCCGTGTCGTGGAACAGGCCGTGCCAGACCTGGTCCGGCGACAGTGCTTTCGCCCCGATCGCGATGCTCGCCACGGCGACGAGCACCAGGATCGCGACGGACAACAGGAACCCAAGGGCCCTGACCGCCTGGCGGGTTGGGGGCGCGGGGGCGGTCTCCGCGCGCTGTTCCGGAGGACTGTCGACCAACACGAGGTTAGGTTAGCCTATCCTCGCTCCCGATCTCGATCCCCGGTGCGTGCGCGTCGGAGTCTGCATGGGTCGGAGTCTGTATGCGTCGCAGTCCGTAGGCGTCGGAGTCCGTAGGCGTCGGAGTGAGTCCGCGTCACAGTCCGAGACGGGCCAGCGCCTTCCCTCCGTCCAGCTCGCAGGAGCCGTCCCCGGCCGCCGTCCAGGCCGCCGCGCACAGGGCCCGCAGTCCGTCCAGCGCCTCGCCGTCCCCCTCCAGCGCCAGCCGGTCCGCCCCGGCCGTCGCCGTGAACCCGCCGCAGGAGAAGCCCCCCGAGACCGCGGTGACCTCCGGCTGCCCGGTGAGCAGCCCGCGCAGATCGGCGTCCACATAGGTCGGCCGGTGCTGCGGTGGCGCCGCCAGCAGCTGGGCACCGTCCGTGACACCGGTCAGCACCAGCAGGGAGTCGACCTCGCCGTTGAACGCGCCCTCGATGTCCGTGTCCAGCCGGTCCCCGACCACCAGCGGCCGCTGCGCACCCGTCCGGATGATCGTCTCGCGGTGCATCGGCGGCAGCGGCTTGCCTGCCACCTGCGGCTCCTTGCCCGTCGCGATCCGTACGACCTCCACGGCCGCCCCGTTGCCCGGCGCGATGCCCCGGCCGCTCGGAATCGTCAGATCGGTGTTGGAGGCGAACCACGGCACCCCGCGCGCGACCGCGTACGCCGCCTCCGCGAAGCGACCCCAGGTCAGATCCGGCCCGCCGTACCCCTGCACGACCGCCGCCGGGTCGTCGTCCGCCGACTCCACCGGCGTCAGACCCCGCTCGCGCAGCGCCACCCGAAGCCCCTCACCGCCGATCACCAGCACTCGCGCCCCGGCCGGCACCTGCTCACTGATCAGCCGCGCGACCGCCTGCGCCGACGTGATGACGTCGCCCGCACCCGTCGGTATCCCCAGCTCCGTCAGATGCTCCGCCACCACGTCCGGGGTCCGCAGCGCGTTGTTGGTGACGTACGCCAGACGCATCCCGCCCGACCGCGCCACCGCCAGCGAGTCCACCGCGTGCGCGATCGCGTTCCCGCCCGCGTACACCACCCCGTCCAGATCGAGCAGCGCCGTGTCGTACGCCTCGCTCAGGGCCTGCCCACTGCCCTCGGGCCTCGTCCTGACCGCCTGGCTCATTCCACATCGCTCCTCGTTCGCCGACGTCCAAAAGGCCTTCCCTCGCCTTTCCCCCGATCATCCCGCACGCCACTGACACACGTACGATGCCGGGATGAACACTGCAGGTCACTCGGAAGCAACGGCGCCCCGAGGCCTGGAACTCACCCCGTTCCGCGGCCTTCGCTACGACCCCGACCGGGTCGGCAGCCTGGCCTCCGTCACCTCACCGCCGTACGACGTCGT
This sequence comes from Streptomyces sp. NPDC007205, assembly GCF_040634095.1. Classification (NCBI taxonomy): domain Bacteria; kingdom Bacillati; phylum Actinomycetota; class Actinomycetes; order Kitasatosporales; family Streptomycetaceae; genus Streptomyces; species Streptomyces sp. NPDC007205. Next base: position 2,449 of record NZ_JBEYEW010000013.1, on the reverse strand, counting down.
CGTCCGCCCCGACGGGGTGCACCACCTCCAGTCGGCCGATCCGCACAACATCGTTCGGCTGATCCTGCCCCAGGCCGACACCCCCAGCACCCGTACCGAACAGGCCGCCGACACACTGCGCCGCTGGCTGGACGAGGGCATCCTCGCCGCGGACCCGGAGCCCGGACTGTACGTCTACGAACAGCGGGACGGAGGCGACATGCTGCAACGCGGTGTCATCGGCGCGCTGCGGGTCTCGGAGCCCGCCGAGGGGGTGGTGCTGCCGCACGAGGACGTCATGCCGCCGGTGGTCGCCGACCGCGCGGCCCTGATGCGGGCCACGCGCGCGAACCTGGAGCCGCTGCTGCTGACCTACCGCGGCGACGGCACGGCCGCCGAGGTCGTCGAGCGCACGGCGGAGAAGCCACCGCTGCTGGACACGACCACCGAGGACGGCTACCACCACCGCCTCTGGTCCATCACCGACCCCACCGACCTGGCCCGCATCCAGTCCGACCTCGCCCACCAGCAGGCCCTGATCGCCGACGGCCACCACCGCTGGGCCACCTACCTGCGGCTGCGCGCGGAGCACCCCTCCCCCAGCCCCTGGGACCACGGCCTGGTCCTGCTCGTGGACACCGCCCGCTACCCGCTGCGCGTCCGCGCCATCCACCGCCTGCTGCACGGCCTGCCGGTCACGGACGCGCTCGCAGCCGTGGAGGGCCTGTTCCGGGTACGACATCTCGACGCACCGCTCACCGAGGCACTGGAGGCGCTCGCGGACGCCTCCTGCGCGGGCAACGCCTTCCTGCTGGCCGGCGACGGCGCCTTCCACCTGCTCGACCACCCCGACCCGGACCTGCTGGCCCGCACGATCCCGGCCGACCGCCCGGCCGCCTGGCGTTCCCTGGACGCCGCGGTCCTGCACGCCACGCTGCTCGACCACGTCTGGCACATCCCCGAGGACTCCGCGGCCCACGTCGCCTACATCCATGACACGGCCGCGACGGTCGCCAAGGCGGAACACGACGGCAGTACGGCCGTCCTGATGCACCCCGTCCGCGAGGAGGTCGTACGCGACCTGGCCCGCCAGGGCGTGACGATGCCCCGCAAGTCGACGTCGTTCGGCCCGAAGCCGGCGTCGGGGCTGGTGCTGCGGGCCCTGGAGATCTGAGCCCACCAGGCTCAGGAACGCGGACTTCGGAACGCGAACTTCCGAACGCGGACTTCCGAACGCAAAAGAGGGCAGGCCCCTGGGGAGCCTGCCCTCTTCCTGTCCAACAGCTACAGGTCAGTCCTCGTCGCCGTCCTCCTGCGACGGCTCCTCGGACGCACCCTCGCTCTCGCTCTCGCTCTCATCGAGGGCGTCGACGAACTCGACGCCGTCCAGCTCGGCGAGCCGGTCGGAGGCGTCCGTGCTGCCGTCCCGGTCGGCCTCCACGGCCTTGGCGAACCACTCCCGCGCTTCGGCCTGCCGGCCGGCGGCCAGCAGGGCGTCGGCGTAGGCGTACCGCAGGCGCGCGGTCCACGGCTGGACCGAGTTGGAGGCCAGCTCCGGGCTCTGCAGGGTCACGATGGCCGCGTCCAGCTGACCCATGTCACGCCGGGCACCGGCCGCGACGAGCCGCATCTCGACCTGACCGGCCTTGTCCAGCTTGTGCACCTCGGAGGCACCGGCCATGTCCAGCGCCTTCTCCGGCCGCCCGAGCCCACGCTCGCAGTCGGCCATGACCGGCCACAGGTCCGCGCTGCCGCTCATCCGGCGCGCGGCCCGGAACTCGGCGAGTGCCTCGCTGTACTTCTGGCTGGCGTACGCCGCGAACCCGGCGGCCTCGCGCACGGCGGCCACGCGGGACGCCAGACGCAGGGCCACCTTGGAGTAGCCGTAGGCGCCCTCGGGGTCCTCGTCGATGAGCCGGGCCACCATCACCAGGTTCTTGGCGACATCCTCCGCGAGCGTCTTGGGCAGGCTCTGCAGCTCCTGCCGGACGTCCTTGTCGATCTCGTCGCCGGTGACGTCCTCCGGGATCGGCAGCCGCTTGATCGGCTCGCGGTCGCGGTCCCGGTCGCGCTCATCGCGGAAGCGGCCACCGCCCCGTCGGTCGTCCCGTCGGTCGTCACGCCGGTCGTCACGTCCCCGGAAGCCACCGGGCCGACCGCCACGGTCGTCGCGACGGGGCCCACGGCCGCCGCGGTCGTCGCGGCCCCGGAAGCCACCGCGGTCGCCCCGATCGTCACGCCGGTCATCGCGACGGTCGTCCCGTCGGTCGTCCCGTCGGTCGTCGCGACGGTCGTCGCGGCGGTCGTCCCGGCGGAAGCCACCGCGCTCGCCACGGTTGTCGTCGCGGTCACGCCGGCCGTAGCCGCCACGGTCGTCGTCGCGGCGGTAGGACGGACGGTCCCCGCCACGGTCGTCGCGACGGAAGCCACCCCGGTCGTCACGGCGCTCGTCACGACGGTCGTCCCGACG